>NZ_JBSIBZ010000020.1:0-120898 GCF_058245575.1 Streptomyces sp. UF-297
CCCCCCCCCCCCCCCCCACCCCTGTTCAGGTGCTGCGCTGGACGCCCGCTCAGTCGTGCGCCTCGGCCTCCACCGGCTTGGGGATCAGGAAGGAGGTCACCAGGGCGGCGGCCATGATGACGACTCCGGCGATCATCGCGGCGGTGTACCCGGTCGCCGAGGACGGGTCGTCGGGCAGGGCCGCCGTCTTGACCGCGTACAGCAGCGCGAAGCTGAGGCCGGCGCCGAGGTTGAAGGCGCCCGCGTTCAGGCCGGGCAGAAAGCCCGGGTTCTCCTTCGGGGACAGCACGATGCCCAGGCCGTTGAGCACGATGTTCGCCACGCCCGCGTATGTGATGCCCACCAGGATCGAGGCGGCCAGCAGCAGGGCGCGGGAGTGCGCGGGGAGGGTGACGATCATCAGGACGACGGTCGCCGCGGCACCGATGAGGCCCAGCCGCAGGATGCGGCCGTACCCGTAGGTGGCGGCGAGGCGGCCCGCGATCGGGCCCATGGCCAGGCCCGCCAGCGCGTACGGCGTCAGGGTCCACCACGCGGACTGCTCGGCGCTCATGCCCAGCCCCGCCTGCGCGTCCTGGGCGAAGGCCGGGATCAGGCCGTTCATGACGGCGAACACGCCCGTCATGGTGAGCACGGTGGTCAGCAGGATCGACCAGGTCGAGCGCTGCTTGAGGTGGTGGGTGGCCACCAGCGGGTGGCCGGTGCGGTCCTCCGTACGCCAGAACAGGGCGAAGGCGGCCGCGGCCACCACGACCAGGACGGCGACCAGGAACCAGTTCGCGTCGCCGAGCTTGCCGGCCTCGTTCAGCGCGACCAGCAGCGAGCCGACCGAGACGACCAGCAGGCCGACGCCCGGCCAGTCCATCCGGCTCGCGCCCTCGACCCGGGACTCCGGCAGGAGCGTGGCGACCAGGGCCGTGGCGATGACGGCCACGACGGCCATGGCCCAGAAGACCGACTGGAAGCCGTAGTTGTCGGCGAGGAAGCCGCCGGCCAGCGAGTCGATCCCGGCGATACCGCCGTTGACCGCGGTGATCACGCCGAGCAGGGTGCCGTACCGTTTCGGCTCGGTCACCTCGACCCGCAGCATGATCAGGCACAGCGGGACGGTCGGCCCCGAGACGCCCTGGACGACCCGGCCGACGAACAGCATCGGCACGCTCTGCGCCAGCGCCGCCACCACACAGCCCACCGCCATCAGGGCCATCATCCCGGCCAGCACCTTGCGGCGGCCGATCACATCGCCCAGGCGGGGCAGGAAGAGCGAGAAGAGGGCCGCGGAGGTGAAGAACGCGGTCTGGGTCAGCCCGATCTCCGCGGAGGTCGCCCCCAGGGAGTCCTCGATGCTCTTCAGCGCGGGGCTGAGCATGGAGGCGTTGAGCTGGAAGGCGACACAGGCCGTGAGCAGCGCGGCGACCAGGACACCCACGCGCACCGGGCGGGAGCCGCTCAGCTTGGCGGAGGTGTCACCGGCGGAGTGGGGGGTGTGCGAGACGTTCATGCGGCGGGGTCACCGATTCTCTCCAGGGCGTCCACCACCAGGTTCCAGAACCGCTCGTGGTCCAGCTCGACGGCGACCTGGGTGTGGCAGTCGGCGGGGGCGGGCTGCCGGAAGTCCGTCACGGTCATGCCGAGGGTCAGCCCGCCGGTCAGCTCGATGTCCACGGGGGCCTTGCGCACCGTCATCACGCTCGGGTCGATGACATAGGCGACCGCGCACGGGTCGTGCACCGGCGGGTGCTCGAAGCCCTGCATCTCGCGGTAGGTGGCGCCGAAGAAGTCCAGCAGCTCCAGGACGAAGGTGGCCGGCTTCGTGCCCACCGCGGCGATCTTCTTGGTGACCTCGGGGGTCGCCAGGGCCTGGTGCGTGAGGTCCAGGCCGACCATCGTGACCGGCCAGCTCTCGTTGAAGACGATGTGCGCGGCCTCGGGGTCGATGACGATGTTGAACTCGGCCACCGGGCTCCAGTTGCCCTGGTGGTAGCCGCCGCCCATCAGCACGACCTCGCGGACGCGGGAGGCGATCCGGGGCTCCTTGCGCACCGCCAGGGCGATGTTCGTCAGGCCCGCCGTCGGCACGATGGTGATCTCGCCGGGCTCGTGCGACATCACGGTGTCGATGATGAGGTCGACGGCGTGCCGCCGGTCCAGCTCCAGGGTCGGCTCGGGCAGCTGGGGGCCGTCCAGCCCCGTCTCGCCGTGGATGTCCCCCGCCGTCTCGATGGCCCGTACGAGCGGCCGCGGGCAGCCGGCGGCGAAGGGCACCCCGGTGATCCCGGCGATGCGCGCCACGGACAGGGCGTTGCGGGTGACCTTTTCCAGCGTCTGGTTCCCGACCACGGTCGTCACGGCGACCAGGTCGATGTCGGGATTGCCGTGCGCCAGCAGCATGGCGATGGCGTCGTCGTGCCCCGGGTCGCAGTCGAGAATGATCTTTCTGGCCAACGGAAGAGCCCCTTTGCTCAGCTGAACGGTGGTGAAATCGATTTCTTGGAACGCGGCAGAAGGGCTGCTTCTGGGGGACGTACCAGTACGTTTCCGGCGGTGGCTACCTCGGGGGAGGCGCCCCGGCCCCGGCGGGGCCGCGCGCGCCGACCAGGGCGCGCAGGGCGAGCACGGCAGGCGCCATCGCACACCTCCCCTTCGACACGGATCGGGAAATCGTTCCTCGGGGACCGTCGTCCCCGCCGGGCCCCAGGTCACTGCACAAAGGCCCGATTCCGTCATATTGCCAGAGCGGTCGGTTTCGGGAGCGATCCGGGTACGGCAGATGCGGCACGGGGCGGGCGCCGCACCGGTGGCGGCGGGGGGCCGCGGCGGATACCTGGGGCCGCGCTGTCAGGCCGTGCTGTCAGGCCGTGCTGGAGGCGGCGGGGCGGGGGCGGTGGTGGCGGCGGGGTGTGTCCAGGCCGGGGGCTATCAGGACGAGGGCGACGTCGTCGTCGTGGGCGTCGCGGGTGTGGCGGGCCATGGTGGCCATCACGGTGTCCACGGCGTCGTCCAGGTCGGGCAGGGAGCACGCCGGGACGAGGCTGGCCAGGTCGAGCATGGTGCCGGAGCGGTCGCGGGCCTCGGCGATGCCGTCGGTGTAGAACAGCAGCCGGTCGCCGGGGGTCAGCGGCACTCTGTGCACCACGGGCCGCGGGTGCAGCCCGATCGGGGTGGTCGGCTCCGCCGGGGCCAGCAGCCGGGGCGGCCCTGCGGCGGGGAGGTAGAGCGGCGGGTGGTGACCGCAGTTGATCAACGTCAGCCAGCCGGGCGCGATTTCGGCGACGACGGCGGTGATGAAGTCCTCCTCCCCCAGGTCACCGGCCAGCCGCCGGTCGGTCTCGCGGAGCACCTCCGCCAGACAGCTGCGGGTGTAGGCGCAGTCGCGGAAGTGCCCGATGGCGGCCGCGGAGAGGCGTACGGCGTTCAGGCCCTTGCCGCGCACGTCCCCGATCAGCAGCCGCAGGCCGGCCGGGGTGTCCGCGAAGGCGTACAGATCGCCGCCTATGACGGCCTGGTCGGCGGCGGAGCGGTAGCGGGCGGACACGGCCGTGCCGCCCAGCCGGAAGGAGGTCGGGCGCAGTATGGCGCGCTGGGCGGTGGCCGCGACATCGGCGAGCTGGTCGCCGTGCGAGGCGTTGCGGCGCGCCGCCCAGGCCGCGTAGAGGCCGCCCGCGCCCAGGAGGCCCAGCCGCAGCGCCGCATCGGGCTGCGTCAGGACGCCCTCGTACGCTGCCGCCGCCACCGCCATGAGCAGCACGGCGCAGGAGACGGCGGCCGTCCCGGCGCCGTTCAGCCGCGTGGCGGCCAGCAGCAGGCTGAACAACTGCAGTCCGGTCAGCTGGATCTGCGGCCCCAGGGCCAGGTCAAGGGCCGCGATGGCGACGCCGGTGGCGAGGGCGAGCAGCAGCCACCGGTCCGGGTGCGGAATGCGCATACCCTCCCTCTCCTTCGGTAACTCTCCGTATATGACATCTGGTTGATCATCGGGCGCGTCAACGGCGCGGACACTGGCGGCAATTCACTGCCCGTGACCACCCGTAGAGGGTCTACCCATCACTTGGCCAGCAGGAACCTTCCGGAGGGCGGGACAATCCGACGGGATTCCCCGCCGCCGCACCGCCGCGCACCACCGGCCACGCGATCAGGCCGCCAACTACTCTGTGTAGTCAGCCTCGCGAGGGTCGGCGCCTCCGCGCCGACGAGCCCCGCCCCTCCGTTTAAGAGCCCCACTCCCGGGCACTCGGCGCTTGCCGGTCGAAAGCGTGCAAATGACCTGGCGCTCCACTGCAATTTCCTGCGCTTTCAGGTCCTTTCCATCGCAAGAGCCCACGTCTCACAAGTTGAAGGAGTTCCCGTGAGCGACATCTGGGGCTATGCCCCCGCCGCCGGTCACACCACTGGCGTCGACCTGACAGGCTTCAAGGTGGAGGCCACCGACGGCAGCATCGGCAAGGTCGACAAGCACTCCGAGGACGTCGGCGCCGCCTACATCGTCGTCGACACCGGAGTGTGGATCTTCGGCAAGTCGGTCCTGCTGCCCGCCGGCACGATCTCCCGCATCGACACCAATGAACGCAAGGTCTACGTCAACCGGACCAAGGACGAGATCAAGGAAGCCCCCGAGTTCGACAAGGAAAAGCACCTCGGCAACCCGGACTATCACCAGAGCATCGGCGCGTACTACCAGCGCCGGCACGGCTGATCGCCCAAAGCGCCCGGCGTCGCCGAGGCCGTACGACCGCGAGGCCCACCCCGCAAGAGGTGGGCCTCGCGGCTGCCCGGGTGTCACTCGCTCGTCAGCCGTGCCGGACATCGGCCGCCGGCGGACCGTGTGGCCGACCATCTTCCGCAGGATGTCGCGTGCGTACGGGGTCCGTCGTGCGTACGGGTTCCTGCGCGCGTACGGTCGGGCGCCGGGCTGAGTACCCCGCCGCACCGCCGCGACACCGCGATTCCCGGCCGGGGGCGTGCACCCTCCCCCGGGTGTACGGGCGGCCTGCCGGGTACCCGTAGCGGATGACCCCCACATCACCGGAACTCGCCGCACCCCAACTGGCCCTCACCCGCGACCTCTTGATAGGAATCGGGCCCGCTCTCGCCGGGATCCTCATCGTCGCGGCCCTCGTCCTGGCCGCGGTGTACGGCAGGCGGCGCCGGGCCCGCGAACCCGCGCCGCCGCGGCCCGAGGAGCAGCCGCGGCCGCCGGAGCACCCCATCGGTTACGAAGCGGGGACGCGCAGTCCGGACGAGGTGCCGCAGGACGGGCACCGGCGCACCCCGCACGAACTGAAGGAGCACGGCAACACCGGAACCCGCCCGGGCGACCCGAAGGACCGCGGGAAGTGGGAGGAGGGCCACAGCGGCTCGTTCGGCAACGGCTGACGGCCGGGCGGCGGTCCGGCCGCGGCCCGGCGGCTGGCGGTCCGGCGGCGCAGAGGCCCCCGCCGAGTCGGCGCTCCGCTCACCGCTCCGCCGTGCGCGGCAGGACCTGCGTCCGGTAGAAGTCGAAGAACCCCTGCTGGTCGGGCCCGATCTGGCCGATGTAGACCTCGTCGAAGCCCGCCCGCTCGAAGGCGCCGAGCGCGCTCAGATGCTCCTCCACGTCGTCCCCGCACGGCATCGCCCCGGCGGCCATGGACTCGGTGACCAGCGCGCCCGCCTGCTCGAAGTGCGCCGGGGTGGGCAGGAGTTGGGCCAGTTCGCCGGGCAGCAGCAGGTTGGACCACAGCCGGTGCACGGTCTTGACCGCCTGCGCCCGGTCGGTGTCCCAGCACACCTTGAGCCCGCCGAGCACCGGCTTGTTGCCCCCGCCGCCGCGGCGGAACTGCTCCACCAGCTCCTCCTCGGGCCCCATGGTGACGAAGCCGTCCCCGATCCGCCCCGCCAGCGCCGCCGCCTCGGGCCCGAACCCCGAGACATGGATGGGCACCGGCTGCTCCGGCAGCGTGTACAGGCGCGCGTTCTCCACCGTGTAGTGGCGCCCGTCGTGCGAGACCTCCTCGCCGCTGAACAGCCGCCGGATCACGGACACGGCCTCCTCCAGCATCTCCATCCGCACCGGCGCGGCCGGCCACGGCGTCCCCAGGATGTGCTCATTGAGCGCCTCGCCCGTACCGACCCCGAGCCGGAACCCGCCACCGGTCAGCGCGCCCGACGTCGCCGCGGCCTGCGCGATGACGGCGGGGTGGGTCCGGATGGTGGGGCAGGTGACGAAGGTGGTGACCGGCAGCGAGCAGACCTGGGAGAGCGCGCCGATGACGGACCAGACGAAGGGGCTGTGGCCCTGCTCCCCGTTCCAGGGGTGGTAGTGGTCGGAGATCGCCAGCGCCGTGAACCCGGCCTGCTCGGCCATCCGCGCCTGCTCCAGGAGTTCCTGCGGCCCGAACTCCTCCGTGGACAGGAAGTAGCCGTACTCGGTCATCGCACACCTCCGGTGCGTCGCATCGTGCGGGCGGTTCCGGGTGACCGCGGGCGGGCACCGCAAACCGCCGCCGCGCCCGGCCTCCGGCTCTCCCCGCCCCCCCGCCGCCGGCACCCGGAGCCATCCGGGAAAATAGGCTCATGACGCTCATGTCCTCCCGTCCCGCGGGGCGCCCCACGCCTCTGCGCGGCCCGGGGCGCAGATACCGCTCGGGCGGCACGTACGACTCGGGCGGTACGTACGGCCCGAGCAGTGCGTACGGCTCAAGCAGTACGTACGACCCAAGCGGCATGTACGGCTCACACAGCACGTACGACCCGAGCGGCCCCGTCACCGCCCGATGAACGCGCCCCCGCTCCCGCGCAGCCCCCGGCGGCAGGCCCTCCCGCTGGCAGCGACCGCCCTCCTCCTCGCCCTCGCCGCGGCCTACCTGCTCGTGTTCACCGGGCCCGCCGCGCTCGCCGAGGAACGGGCCTTCAAGGCGGCCGCCGCCTGCCCCGCGAACGCCCCGTCCGCCGAGTGCGCGCGGACGGTACCGGCCCGCGTGGACCGCGCCGAGACCGAGCGCCGGTACAAGACCGCGTACTACTGGCTGTCGCTCACCGAGCCCGGCGGGCCCTCCCACCGCCTGAAGATGAACGACGGCTCCGGGGTCTTCGGCGCCGTCACGGCCGGGGACCGGGTGACGGTGACGCACTGGCGCGGCGAGATCCGCTCCGTCGGCTTCCGCGGCCTGCGGCAGTACACCGACTCCGTGCCGATGGGCTCCTACCGCCTCCCGTACGCCGTCGCGCTCGCCCTGCTCGCCGCGGGCGCCTCGGTCCTGTGGGCCGCCTACTGGGTGGCCCGGAGGTCCGCCGACTCACCCGCCCGGTACCCCTGGCAGATCACCGTCCCCACCTTCGCTGCGGTCTGGCTGGCGTGCATCGGCTTCGCCGCGCCCTGGGTCACCGACGGGGTACCGGGGGCCCTGCTGCTCACCGCGGCCGGCAGCCTCCCCATCCTGGCCGGGGCCGTCTGGCGCATCCGCGGACACCGGCGGCGGACCACCGACACCTACGACGTCACCGCGCGCGTCCCGGACACGGAGGAGTGCTTCCCCGGCGCGATCCTGGGCGACGTCCCGTACAGCGTGGCCGGTTTCGACAACCTGGTGGCGGGCCCCGGCCTGCTCGCGGCCACCCCGGACCCCACCGGCCGCATCGCCCGCCGCACCGCGCCCACCACCCTGCGCCCCCTGCGCGTCCGCCCGCCCTACCGCTCGGACCCGGGCCCGGCAGCCCCCAACGGCTGCCACGTGGTGGAGTGCCTCGACGGCGAGACCCCGGTCTTCATCGTCACCGCACCGGAGAACACCCCATGGGTCCTGGGCGCTCTCAGGGGTGCGGGGCCCTCTCGATCTGCGGCTCCGCCGCGTGGGCACGACCGGCCCACCGAGCGCCCCGCGGACTCATAACGGCGCTACGAGCGCGAAGCGCCCACCGCCTGCGCGGCGGCGAGTCGCTCCCGAAACGCTCCGGGGCAGCCCCCGGTCAGCCCGGCCACGTCCCCGTGAGCCGCCGCACACCCGTCGCTCCGGCCCGGTCGACCGCCGCCCGCACCACGGCGAACACCGCGCCCTGGAGCGCGGCGGCGGGCAGCACCTCGCGCCAGGTGCGGTCCTCGTCGGTGGCCTCGGGCGCCTCGTCCTCCCCCGCGACCGCCTTCCACAGCCGCTTGAAGAGCGCACCGGCCGCCATGCCGCCGAGCACGCCGAAGCCCATTCCGAGGGGCTTGTAGAGCACCTTCCCCACCAGTCGCACGGTCAACTCCCTTTCCCCTGGTGCCACTTCCAGTAGAGGAAGCCGGCCAGGAGCGCGGCGGCGCCCGTGGCGGCCAGCGGCAGCGGGTGCCCGCCTCCGGCGCGTACCGCACCGGCGGCCGACCGGCGCACACCGTCCGCCGCCCGCCGTACCCGTTCTCCGGCCAGCGCGGACCTGGCGCGGGCCCTGGCCTTCACATCGGCGCGGGCCGCCAGCTGCTCGACCGTCTCACCCAGCTGTTCCCTGGTCCTGCGCACCTGCTCGCGCAGCTGCTCGGGGTCACCGGTGGCGACCGGGCCCCCGCCCGCTTCAGGAGTGCCCGTCATCAGTGCCTCGCCGCCCTCTCCTTGATCTCCTCGACGTCCGCCTTGACGCTGTCGATCGTCTGCTGCGGCGCGGGCGGCATCGAGCGCCCGACGCGCTTCTTGCCCAGCATCGCCAGTACGCCCGCGACGGCCGCCAGCACACCGCCCACGATCAGCCCGGCGGCCCATACCGACAGCGCCAGCGCGATACCCGCGATCGCGGCGGCGGCCATCGCCTGGAACGCCACGAAGGCCACCACTCCGGCACCGGCGAACAGCCCGCCGCCCACCCCCGCGTTCTTCCCTTTGACCGCCAACTCCGCCTTGGCGAGCTGGATTTCTCCGCGTACCAGCTCGGACAGCTGCTCGGACGCCTGCCGCACCAGGTCACCCACCTTGGGCTCGTCCCGGACCGCCGGCCCGTGCTCCATGGAGCGCGTCACGCTCGTCACCACCTCTCACCTGTTCAGGAGAGGCCCGGGTACCCGCGAGACCAACCGGCCAACACCCCATTCCCCCCGAGGCCGCGGCCCACCAGTCCCCAACTGGCGTACTGTCACCTGGCATTGACTTCCACCGGACGTACGACAAAGCTCCCCCGCGCGCATGTTCGTGCCGACGCCCGCCCGGACACACCCGAGGGAGCCGTCCATGCCAGGCCGTCCCCACCCGGCACCACAGCTCCCCGCCCGCACGCGGCGCGATGCGCCACTTCTCCCTCACCTCCCGCGCAGATCCCTGCTCCTGGCGGCAGGCGCCGGTGCCGCCGCCGCGGCCTGCGGCACCCCCTCCGGCAGACCCGCAGGAGAAGTGGCCGTCCACGGCGACAGCGGCGTCTGGCTGAAGCCGATGGCCGCCGCGGGCCGCCGGATGAAGGCGGTCGCGGGGGTGCGGATGACGCCCGAGGCCATCCCGTCACTGGAATCCTTCGAGCAGGTCGTCAAGTCCTCGCTGCGGACGAGCAAGACGCCCGACATGCTCAAGTACTGGTCCGGCTACCGCCTGCAGGACCTGGCCCGTACGGGCGGCATCGTCGACCTCACCGGCTACTGGGACGGCGCGGTCGCCAAGGGCTGGGCCGACCCCTCCCTGCGCGGCGCCTTCACCTACCGGGGCCGCGTCTACGCCCTGCCGATGAACCTCGCCTACTGGGTGTTCTTCCACAACACCGAGGTCTTCGCGGAGCTGGGGCTGCGCGCCCCGGCGACCTGGGAGGACTTCCTCACCGTCTGCACCCGCCTCAAACGCGCGGGCATCACGCCCCTGCACGGCACCGCGGACGGCAGATGGCCGTCGTTCATCTGGTTCATGGAGGTCCTCAGCCGCCAGGACCCGCAGTTCTACGAGGACTTGATGAACGGCCGGGGGCGCTACACCGACCCGCGGGCCGAGCGCGCACTGCGTACCATCGCGTCCTTCTTCGACAAGGGCTGGTTCACGCCGATGGACATGAACCACGTCGACGCGGCGGCCGAAGTCGTGCACGGCAGGCTCGGCATGGTGCCCGGCGGCACCTTCTTCAGCCCGGTCTTCCTCGCCGCGGGCGGCACGCCGGGTGAGACCGTCGACGCCTTCGTCCTGCCGATGGCCGACCCCGGCGCCCGCCGCTGCGTGATCTTCGAGTCGGCCGCCCTGGTGTGCACGGTCAAGGGCCCCGACCGCACCGAAGCCCTGCGCGCCGCGGCGTACTGGCTGCACCCCTCGGTCGTCGGGACCTTCGCCCACGCCCTCCAGGACGGCTGCCCCAACCCCCGGGTCAAGCCCGCCAACCCCATGATCGAGGGCATCGCGCGCACGGTACGCACCGGCCGCCTGCGCATCCTCAACCGCTTCTGGGAACAGGGCCCACCGGAGCTGGTGGAGGCCACCGTCGACGACCTGGCGGGCTTCTTGATCAACCCGTCCTCGTACCGAGAGGTGCTACGGACCATGGAGGAACGCGCACAGGAGGCATGGAAGGTCTGGCGAGAGGCCGAGGCATCAGGAGGGGGCTGAACGATGACGAGGACCACGCACCCTCTCGGACCGGCCGGGGGCTGATCGATGACGCGACTCCCGCACCGCCTCCACCCACCGGAGGATGGACGATGACGAGGACCGCACACCGCCCCCGCCCGGCCGCGGCCACAAGGCGCCGGGGCGGCCCGGCCCGCAGGCGCCGCATCCCGGTCCGTACGCCCCACCAGGCGGCGCTCGCCCGCCACCGACCCGGCGGCGCGCTGACCGGCCTCACCTGGGCCCTCCCCGCCCTCATCCTCGTCGGCGTCCTCCTCGTCTACCCCTTCTTCCGCAGCCTCTACGGCAGCCTCTTCGAGGACAACGGCTTCACCAGCCGCTTCACCGGCCTCGACAACTACACCCGGCTCGCCGACGACCCCATCTTCGGCCGCTCGCTGCTCAACACCCTGCTGTGGGTGGGCGGAACACTGCTGCTGCCCGTACTGGCCGGTCTCCTGATCGCGCTGGCCACCCACCGGATGCGGCTGGGCCGGGCCGCCCAGCTGGCGATCGTGCTGCCCTTCGCGATCTCCGCCGCGGCCACCGCCGCCCTGTGGAACCTGCTTCTCTCCAGCGACGGCGCGGTCAACCAGATCCTGCGGGCCATCGGCCTGGACACGCTGACCAGACCCTGGCTGCTGGAGTGGCCGTACAACACCCTCTCCATGATCGTCGCCAGTACGTGGCAGGCCACCGGCCTGAACGTGGTGCTCTTCGCCATCGGCCTGCGCGCCATCCCGCGCGAGACCGTCGAAGCCGCCCGCCTGGACGGCGCCACCGGCTGGCGGATGTTCCGCCACATCACGCTGCCGCAGCTGCGCGCGGTCACGGTCGTGGTCGTCGGCATGGCCATCGTCAACGGCCTCAAGGCGTTCGACATGATCTGGGTCCTCACCAAAGGCGGCCCGTCCCGCTCCTCGGAAACCCTGGCCCTGACCATGTACCGCGAGGCGTTCCGCCTCTTCCACGTCGGCTACGGATCGGCGATCGCCCTGGTCCTCTCGGCCATCGTCGTCGCCGCCTCATGGCTGTACCTGCGCCGCCAGATGCCCAGCGCCGAAAAATAGGGAGGGACCGTCATGAACGGCATACGACGCGCGGCCGCCCCGACCTTCGTCATCGCCTGCGTGGCCCTGTGGCTGCTCCCCCTCTACCTCATGGCCGTCAACATGCTGACCCCGCCCACGAGTTACACAGGAAGCCCCGACTGGTCACCCCGCGGCTTCGCCCTCCTGGACAACCTCCGCGCCGCCTGGGACCAGGCCGGCATCGGCTCCGGCTTCCTCAACTCCCTCCTGTACGCGGCGGTCTGCGGCACAGCGGCAGTCCTGATCTCCTCCCTCGCCGCCTTCGCCGTCGTCGTCCTCCCCATCCCCCGCCCCGCCCTCTGCTTCTGGCTGATCTTCTCCGGGACCCTCTTCCCCCTCCAGATGTTCCTCGCCCCCCTCTTCGGCCTGTACGCCGACACCGACCTGTACGACACCCACCTCGGCCTGATGCTCGTCTACACGGCCTGGACCATCCCCTTCGCCTTCTTCCTCATCCGCAACCAACTGACCACCATGCCCCCCGAACTCACCGAATCCGCCCTACTGGACGGCGCCGCATACCGCCACATCTTCTGGCACATCCACATCCCCCTGATGACCCCCTCCCTCGGCGCGGCCTTCGTCTTCCAGTTCACCGCCATCTGGAACGACCTCCTCCTCGGCATCACCCTCACCCGCACCCGAGAAGTCCAGCCCGTCATGGCCACCCTCACCACCCTCTACGACGCCTACGGCGCCTCCGCCCCACCCCTGATCCTCTCCGCCGCCCTCCTCGCCTCCCTCCCCGCCCTCCTCCCACTCCTCCTCTTCCGCCGCCTGTTCCTCCGCGGCATAACCATCACCCCCCAGTGACCCCCTCCCGACCACCAGGGCGTCACCTCCCCGCCCCGCGCAAACCCGCACAAAACGACAAAACCCCGCGATCTCCAAGAGATCGCGGGGTCATGATCTGTGTCCGAGGGGGGACTTGAACTCTCCACTCGGACACCAGCACTTTAGTTAGCTGACCTGGGACAACGCCCTCGACACGCCGCAGGCTTGACCAGCGCCGTTGGTCATGCGTTCCCCCTGTTTCGGGCCGTTTCGGACCGCTGTTGGTCATGCGTTGGTCACGTGACCAACCTTCCCTCACTCCAAGCGCGGCGCCGGTCCCGTGCCTCCTCTTCCCCGCCTCAGCCAAGGACTTTATGCAATGACGCGCATAGTCGCGATCCTGCATAGACGGCGCACCCACCCCGCTCGTACCGTCGTGACGTCCGGCCCGCAGGGGGCCCGCAGCAGGGGGTTCGTAGCCATGGCGCGTGAGGAACTGACCCGACTTACCGGCAACGGGAACGGCAACTGCAACAACGACGACTGTCCGAACGTATACAGGGCCTCTGACGGCTCCATCGTGGTGCAGGGGGACGCTGACGCCACCTTCCAGCCTCCGGCCGGGGAAGCTCTCGTTCGTATCCCTGAGAACGTGCTGAGGGAGGCCGTACGTGCTCTTGGATGGTGAGGACTGGACTGCCAAGGTTCAGGGGTTCAAACAGGAAGCGTGGCGACTGGAGACGCTGCCCTGGTACAGGGTGCCGAGCGAAGATGGGGATATCCGGGACTTCCTTTCCGGGCAACGGCTGGACCCTGAGAACTACTCTTCCGGCTACACAGAGGGCTTGAGGCGGATCAGGAGAGAGGGAAGGTCCAAGGGGCGCGTCCACATCATCACGCGACCTCTGACGGACTATCTTCGGTTTGAGTTCATGTACTACGACGTACACGAAGTCGCCGGGGATGACATCCGCATTCTCGACGTGACAGACCGCTCCAATCCTCTCGAAGGGGTTCAGGACTTCTGGCTCTTCGACCGGTCCGAAGTGGTTCTCATGAACTACGCGGAGGACGGTACGCAGATCAGTCGGGAACTGTACGAGGGTGATCCCGCGCCGTACGTCGAGTACCAGAGAATCGCGCTCGCGGAATCAGTGCCGTTCAGGGAGTACGTGAACCGGTGGCCATCGAGCCTGACCAGCTAGACCAGTCGGGCCGTGAACTAGCGGCCATGCTGAAGCAGCTACGCAAACAAGCCGGGCTCTCAGGAGTCCGGCTTGCCGCGCGTTGCAATATGAGTCAATCGAAGATCAGCCGGATTGAAGGCAACAAAACTCGCCCTTCACTGCTGGACGTTGAACAACTCCTACGGGGCCTTGAGGCTTCTCCCACCCTAGCCGCTGAGGTAATGGCCCTGGCTAGGATCGCGCAGACTGAATGGCAGGATGGCAGGACTCTTCGCAGGAAGGGTCTCGACAAGAAGCAGGTACAGCTAGCCGGGCTCGAAGCTTCATCGACTACGTTTCGATACTTCCTTCTGTCAATGATCACGGGACTCTTGGCTACGCCTGAGTACGTCCGCGCCAGCCTGACCCAGGCCCCTCCAGAGCAGCAGGCCAAAGCGGTCGCCATGAAGCTGGACAGGCAACGAGTGCTGTTCGATCGATCCAAGCACTTCACTTTCATTCTGACCGAGCAGGCCGTCAGGTACCCGCTCATCCCGCCTGATGAGCTAGCGATACAGATTGACCGTCTCGCTTCTTTGGCTCACCAGCCGAACATTCGGCTCGGCGTAATACCCATGGGTGTTCGCTTCACATCCGGGGCCCTGAACACTTTCACGGTCTACGACGAGACACTTGCGACCGCTGAACTGGACCTCGGAGCCATCGTATTCCGCGACAGTCGCGACGTGCACGACCTGATTGACCGCTTCAGCAGGTACGAGGAACACGCACTCTTCGGAGAGCAAGCTAGGGAGCAACTAGCGGCGTGGGCAGCACACTGCCGTCGATGATCTTTATTCGACAACGCGCATAACGCTAGAGGTTCCATGCCTCCGGGCCGAGGATGTAGCCATGCCGACCGAACCGAAGAAGGACAGTCAGAAAGCGCCGCAGGGTTGGCGGATGGACCCAATCCCCAGCCGTCCGGCTTACCGGGATGATGGTGGGAACATTCGTGTGCCCATGTGGTTGACGAAGAACGGTCGGCATATGGCAGACACGGAAATGGTTCTGCTTCCGCCTGAGGCCGCCTTGCTGGCGGACAACTTGACCAACGCCATGCGGGACAGCTCCCGATCGATGCTGCATGAGTTGTTTCGGGAGTCGGCAACGGCTCTGAGTCCCGGCGTTGTGTACGTGTCAAAGTCGGAGCAATACCAGGTCTGAGCCTGCCCCGTCACTCCCACAGGAAAGGCACATCCATGCCCGGAACCGACCTGTACAGCCTGCCTCTCGACGGAGCTACGTTCTTCAAGGCGTGCGGAGGCAACACGCATCCGGACGGCGAGTCGTGCGCGACACTCGCGAAGATCGGCCCCAGCGCGTGGGCGCTGGGCGACAGCAAGCGCCCCGGTGCGGAGCCGTTGCGCTTCACCACCGAGGAACTGGACGCGGCCGGGATCGACCCGGCCCGCTTCGGCCTGTCCGCCTGACGGCGCTCCCTGACGCCCCCCGGCCCTGGCTCACCCCCGAGAGACAGGGCCGGTCGGGCACCCCTCTTCTTCCTGCTCTGAACGGGACGACAGTTGCACCACCACGGCTATCTGTGGACCGGCTCCAAGCAACGGTTCGATGACGAGGCACTGAGACGGCCCCCGCATCCTGATCCACCTCCGGCCGATAAGCCGGAGCTTGTCCAGCGGTACAAGGAAGTGAAGACGGAGTTCCCGACCGTGGACCTGCCACCGCTGGAAACGGCCTACTGGCTGATCAAGCCCGCGAAGCTGGTACGCGGTACCTGGGAGGAGCCGAAGGAAGCGGCGGAATGGCTCGGGCGACAACTGACCGAGCACGCGCCCCGGTTCTCTTCCGAGTCAGAGCGAGACAGTACGCGGTTGGCACTACTGGTCTACTCCGCTGCCGATCGGCTGGGCTGGGGCGGCGACGTGTCCCACGGCTTCTATCTGGAGAGACCCACATTTCTGTCTGTAGCTCTGGTGACGTGCTCCCCGAACCGTGCCGCACCGGACCTTGTCTGCCCGACTGCCCACATCTGAGGAGGGGGGACACCAAGATGCCCCGTTCGATCCTGCGGTACACGAAGCATCGAATCACTCAGCAGCCGGACACGGAGGCGACGTTCGAGGCGAAGTGCCTGACGTGCGGCTGGGAGGCCAAGCCTGCGTCGGACGGTGCATCCGTCGATGTGGAGTGCATGAGTCACACTGGCCGGACCCAGCACAATCGGTTCCGACGCCTGTGCACATCGGTCGCTCTGGTGGAACGGGCCGAGTAGGCCCGAAACAACGAAAGAGCCCCGGCCAGAAAATGGGCCGGGGCTCGCTGTTGGTTGGTTAGAGGAGCGCTCGGAAGGGGTTGGAGTCGGCGAGCGGCTCCGGACGCTTCGGTTCGGGTGTGGGCTCCGAGGCCTGCTTGGGCATCGAGCGGTACGCGTCCATCTGCACAACCGTGGCGCGATTCTCATCACGCTCTGGAGCGGCCGGCATCGTGTGCGGAGTCGAAACCGGCTGCTCTACGTGAACGGGAGTGTCACCGCGGATCGTGAAAACGGTGGCCGGTCGGCCGGTCTTACCCGAGCGGTCCACCGTTACGACGATTCCGGGCAGTGCCTTGACCTCAGCGGCCGACGCACCCACGTACGGGAGCACCTGCGACGAGGTGGCCTGACCGCCGTGCAGTTCGATTCGGGCTCGTACCTTGTCGGCGAGGCTGAGCGGCTGCCGCTTCACCTTCGGAGCATCGGCCCCCTTGTTGATCCGTACCGCGTCCTGAACGGAGCGGCGAACCAGGGTGAAGGCGGCCGTCAGGTTCTGGTCCGTGATGGTCTCGGAGCACTCGGAGGCGGCCAGGCAGGCGGCCACCCTGAGCGTCTGCTCTGCGGTCCGCTCGATGAACACGGCCTGACCCTCCGGCAGGGTCTCACCCAGGATGCGGGCGTACCGGCGAACGGTTCGCCACAGGGGCCGGGCGTCCTCGGAGAGAGTGATCACGCGGGGGCGGGCGGTGGCCCACCTGTAAGCGTCGGACAGTTCGGAGCCGTCGACCTTCGGCAGGCTCACGCGGTCGTCGTCCAGCATCGGGACGGACCCGAGGAGGAAGGGCAGGATGCGGTTGTACGAGCCTCCGGCCGCTTCCGACTCGCCCACGTACTTGGCCCAGTCGGACGGAGTGATGTGGGAGTGCAGGACCAATGCGGGGTCGCGGACTTCCTGCGCCTCTTCCTTGGTCGTGTTGCGCAGCGTTGCGCCGTCCCAGGCAGCGCGGAGTTTGGTGGTGAACGACGGGTCCCGCTTTACTCGCTTCAAGACCTCGGTCCATTCCTCTTCGATCACCAGGGCCCGCACGTCCCGCCCGTGCTCGGTCTCGGCCGTGGCCTCTTGTTGCTCCCACAGGTGGTGCACCATGCTCGCCCCGGACGTGATGCCGGATGTGGTGTGCGTTGCCAGGAAGCGGCCCAGGGAAGCGTCCAGGACGTGAAGCGCGGCCCGCAGCGCGGTTCCCTTGCCCCTGCCCGTTCCGGCGACCAACGCACTCCACAGAAGCACGGGCCGGGCGGAGCCACGGGACGACACCTTGACCGTGCCACCAATCGCGGCCGACCACATCGACAGGGCGGCCACGTACACCCCCAGGGCGTCCGCTTCCAGGAAAGGGGAGATCTTGCGGACGGCGCGGCCGATGGGACCGTACAAAACGGGGGTGTTCATGCTGCCTCTATCTCGAAAAGGGTTGCTTGGCTGACCTCTGGCCGGGGAGGCCGGGCGCACTCAGCGCCCGGCACCGTGGGGGCGGCGCTCAGGCCGCTACCGCTTTTCCCTCGGATGCGTCCTGGTGAGCCAGTTCGTAGGCGTGACGGACCTGCATCGGGACGCGTCCCTGCACGGAGAGGTTGGGCCACCCGTTCTCGCGGGCCCATGCCCGGATCACACGGTTACGCTCCCGGTCGCTCATCCCCGACCGATCGACCTTGGCAGGCTCGGGGAGAGGGTCACTACCAACGAACTCACCGGAGAGAACGGCCGACTTGAAGCGGCCGGGCTTCCTCACGTCCATGCACGGAATGCCACGCTCGGACGCGTCCCGCAGCTTGTGACCATTGCGCTCCCCGCCCTCACCCAGGATGAGCAGGACAGTGGAGCCATCGGCACGGCCCACCACCTCGAACCCTGCCCGGCGCACTGCCTCGCGGGCCGACTCCCAGTCGTACCCCGGCACCTCCCCCGCCAACATCACGGAAGGCACAGGCTCAGGTTCTGCCGCTCCCTCGCTCACGTCCTCCGCATCACGTTCCGACTCGGCAACAGGTGACGGCTCAGCCACGGGCACGGGCTCAGGTTCGGGAGCCACGATTACAGAGTCAGACTCAGTCTCCGACTCGTCAGCGTCCGGCAGACCAGCCCCCAGGGCATCCACTAGATACCTGCCGAACGTGGCCGCGTGTTCCGTGCACAGGTCCCACGCACGGGCTCCCAGGGTCAGCGTGTCGGTTGCCTCTACCTCGCTCGCATCCCGAGCTATGTGGGCATCGCAGTATCGACGCTGAACGGGAATCATGACGGTCCGGAGCATGGGTGCACGAATCCTTAGATAGGGAGGAGCGGTGAAGTCTCGGTGAGTGGCCGGAGTGAGTCTCTGACGGCCTCCGCATTTGGCGGTGCGGTGTGAGATCAACTCTGCCGATCTCCTATCACGGAACGGTAACGGAAAGATATCTAGAGTATTACTCTCGCGCATTCAATGACGGGGGTAATGGGAATTGGGAAGTGAATAGGACCCACCAGGGGTGCCTTCTTTCCACCGTTTGTTTGCCAATCAATTTTCAGCACTCGAAGCACGATTCCGGATCGTGTCGGCGGCCGTCGTTCCACGGTTCCGCTGTCCCATCCGTGGCCAGCCAGGCGGCGTGAAGGCACCAGGCCAACCAGCACTCTGAGCAGGTGTTACGGCACTCGATGCCCGCCTTGTGCTCCTGCTGCCTGGCGGGCTCGTACGGTGGGCTGACGTTCAGCTGTGCCCTGCGCCGGGCGCGTTTCTTACTCATCTCCCATCACCCACCCAAGGGCGCGCATTCCCTCAGGGGTGAGCCCGAGATCCTTGGTCAGGTGCCGGTATTCCATGTGCTGAGTGTTCGACGCTGTACCGGCCAGGATCGCAGACCAATAGACGACCACCGCTGCCACAATTCCGACGGTCGAGTCATCCCACTGCGATGCCTGTGAGGTCTCCCAGAGTTCCTTCCAGTAGGCCCGCTCATGCTCCGACCAATCCCGGCCCTCCGGTATATCGGGTACGGGCAATCCGTGATCGAGCGGCAAGACAGTAATCCGCTGTGCCTCGCGATAGCGGGAATGGGGAGAGTGCGGGGCGCGTGGCTTGGGCATGGTGGAACCTCCGGTGTAGTCGCAGATTGTGACGGCCGGCATCGCGGCCGTATCGACTGAGCGTGAACGGGAGCGCCCGGAGCCCTCGCCAGGGCTCGAAGCAACAAAGAAGGGGCCTCTGCCGTTTCGGCAGAGGCCCCGGACCATTTCCTTCAAGAGCAACCCGTGACGTGGGTCAGGCGAGCTTGAGGCCGACCGAGCGCCGCTCGTCCAGAACGGTCGAGCCGACGTAGGCGTCCATGATGGAGCGCTGGTTCAGGCTGTCGTCGTTGAAGGTCATCAGCCAGCGCATCGAGTAGCCCTGATGACCAGCCGAAGCGGAGAACTCACTCCGCACCACGGGCGGCGCGCAGACCGCCATGGCGAACGCCGAGCCGATGTAGGCAACGGCCGTCTTGTCGGCCAGAAACGGCGAGTAGACGACCGTGAACCCATACGCCTCACCGATGATGCCCCCGCGCAGCGCCTCATCCGAACCGGCCTGGGCCACCTGAGAGAAGTTGTCGTCCTTCAGCAGGACGTTCTTCACGTCCGGAGAGACAGCCAGCCAACGGCGGCCCGCCGTGCGGCTCTTGTCCAGGACCGTGCCCGCGTCGATGATCGCGTGCCGGGGCTGAGTTGCCTTCATGGTGATCAGGCCCGGAGCGCCGTCGGCGGTGCGTTGGTTCATCGTGTTGGCGATGTTCTGCTCCAGGTAGTCACCGACTCCCGCGGACTGGGGGAGGGTAATCTGCTGCTCGAAGGTGTAGAGGTCGAAGCGCATTTCCTTGTCGGTGATCTCGACCGCCGAGAGGGCGTGATCGGTGATCTCCAACTCGATGGTCGTGTCCTTGATCGGCTGCACCATACTGTTCACGGAACCGTTGAAGTTCCCAGCTTTCAGCACCTCTGGGCGGCGGATACGTACCGAGTCTCCAACACCGCCCCGGAAATCTTCCTCGGCATCCCGGTGCACAGTGTGTGCCAGCCCCTTGAATCCCACCAACATGTCAAGGGCCGTGGAAGCAACAATCTTGGATATGGCGAAGCTGTTTTCAGACTGAACGGCTTCCTGGACGGTCATGGGCTTCTGATCGGTCATAGTTACTCCTGCTTAAGTCATCAAAATGGGAAGGGGAATCGTGCGGAATCAGGAGCCCTCACGGATCAGGGCGTCAACGGCCGTGGCCTTGCGGCGCTGCTCGGTGTCCTCACCCGTCATGAGAGACAGCAGCGGCGAGCACAGATGCCGGGACGCCAGCACGAGCATCCGAAGGCTCGGGGTGGTCTCCCCGGACTCCCACCGGTAGACGGTGGAGGGAGCCACAACCATTTCGTCAGCCAGTTCCTCAACAGACAGGCCAAGGGTGATACGGCGGGCAGTGAAAGCATGACGATCGAACATAAGGAACTCCTTGCGTTTGATTGCTGAAACGCGAACCTGTGGGCAAAAGGAAACCCCCGTCCACCAAGAGGCGGGCGGGGGTTGAAGACACTGCGAGGTAGATCGCCTCACCCTATGCGTCGGTGAGATCTTCGCTGCAACTCTCGGTGGCCCACGGAAGTGGGGCACAGGTCACACCGTGAGGTGAACTTCCCTCTCACTAATAATGTCGGCGTCCCCGCGAAGATCAGGGGACGTGTACGCGAGAAATTGAGACGCCCGTCACGAAGCGGGCGGAACAGAATGCTGTATCAGCCTAGGCTGGCATCAGGTCAAGTTTCGGTACAGAAGAAAGGCCAGTCCCGAAAGACTGGCCCTCTCCATCTCTCCTCAAACCACCCAGGCCACTTGGTAGAGATCACTCGGTAGGAGTCCCTTGGTGGGACTCCCTTGGTGAAACTCACTAGGTAGTAGGTCAGTGTGACGTGTGGTCGTATTCCCTGGCCCTGGCTCGCACATCTGTGAAGCTGTGTCCGTGATCGTGCCGGGGGATCGTCAGCCAGTGGATGTCGCAGTCGCCCTTGCCCTTGGACTTGTGCTCCACCCACAACCACCCCTTTTGACGGCCGTACTTGATGGCTCGGCCCACGGTGCTGAGTGACGCCCCGGATGTCTCCGCTATGAGTTCCTGCGGGGCCCGCAGGTCGCGGCCGGTGTCGAAGGTGGCGAAGAACGACGCCGCCGCAAGGACGTGCTTGTACTTGCCGGGCACGTCGGGACAGTTCCATAGGGCCCGTTCCCACTCGTAGCGGATCACAGACCTCGGAGTCCGGGCCGAGCTAATCAACTCCCCTTCGCCGGTCCCGTTCACGCTCCGGAAGGCCGGCCGTGACTCTCCGCGCGGGGTGGCCCGCGCTATCGGTTCGGCCGTCTCCCAGGCGGGGCGCTTCGCGAACGGGTCCTCGTTGAGGCCGGTCATCGCGCCCCCTGCGCGTCCAGCCAGCGGTCAAGATCGCTGGGGCGGCACCGGAGTGACTGCCCCACTTTCTTGAAGGGGATGCCTTGGGACCTGTGGTTGTTATAGATCCAGTGCTTCGGACGGCCCAAGTACTCGGCCACCTCGTCAACGGTCATCAGCTTGGTCAATGAATCCTCCAGGAAACAGAAAGCCCCCGATGGCCTCGGGGGCGTGGTCAAGTAGGCGTACAGAGCTGGGGCTAGCGGGCTTCTGCTGCATCCGGCAGGGAATCCAGTACGGCCGTGGCCTTGTCGGTCAGTTCCCCACCGGCCTTACCGGCGAGCGAGCTCAAGTACCCGTCTCTGCGGGCCTTCTTGAGGTGGTCCCGGACGGTCTCCGGCCGCCGCTCGATCAACCCTGCCAGCCAGTCCACGGGGCGGCTCGCACCGGTGCCCGCCATCTGGACGTACACGGCCGACAGCATGACTAGGTAGGGAACTGAGACGCCTTCATGGGCGAGTAGCCGTCCGGCCGTCTTCCCCGCTTCCTCGATCGTCTCCGTGATCTCGCGAACCTTGCCTTCAAGGTTCGGAGCGGCATCGTGTGCCGTTTTGACCGCGTCCGCAAGGTCGAGCCTGCGCAGCACGGTGGTGGAGATGCCGCGCGCCACGTCGCGGGCCGGTGCGTCCTGGGCCTTCTCGATCGTGATGCGCTGCGGCCCCCCTGTCACTGGCCCGCTCGGCCACCACATGCGGATATCCCACGCCCCCTGGTGCTGGGTGATCTCGAATCCGGTCTCGTCTGCATCCATGCCAGAACCGTACCACGGAGGGTGGACCACCATCGGTTGACAAGAGATGGTGGATCGTGATCAGACTGAGGGCGCCGGAGCGATGCCCCGGCCCGGTACGGCGCACCGCCGACTGGCAGACCCGACAGAGAGCACTAAGCATCCGTGGCAAAGCGCGGTAACGGACTCGGCGGTACCCCCGTGGAGATCAAGCGGACGGGACGGCCGAACACCTGGGGCGTACGCACGCCCCTGCACTTCAACAAAGCAACCGGAGAGAAAGAGCGCTACTGGATAGGCCGGGAGTTCAAGACCAAGACCGCAGCAGAGAAGGCACTTCGCGACTGGCATACCGACCATGAGGCGGGGAAGATCGCGGCCCGCTCGGACATGACGCTGGGGGCATGGCTCGACAAGTGGCACAGCAATCTACGGAAGGAGGGGACGACCGTGGCCGGGTACGAGACGAAGATCCGTCTGCACATCAAACCGCACATCGGCCACATGAAGCTGTCCGAGGTCACCGACGACACGCTTGACGACCTGTACCGGATGCTGGAAACCGTCCCGTGCCCCACCAACAAGGGCAAGCCGCTGGGAGCCAAGTCGGTGCGGCACGTCCACAACATCCTGTCCGGGGCGCTCGGCGCAGCCGCGCCCAAGCTGATATCTGCTAATCCAGCCGCCACGGCCAGCCCGCCCACCGGCCGGGAGATCCGGGCGCAGGAACGGGCCTTCCCTACCCTGGACGACGACGGAACCGCCCGGTTCCTGTCCTCGGTGTGGGAGCCCTGCGGCAACCGGGCCTGTGACGCTGGCCTGACCCATCACTGCCTGCGGGACGCTCCGCTGTGGACCGTCTACGCCGCGACCGGAGTGCGGCGCAGTGAGGCTCTGGGCATGAAGTGGTCCCTCGTCAACTGGGCGGAGGGCTCCATCGAACTCGGGTGGGTCGTGGTCGAGGAAGGCAACACCTACCGGCTACGGAAGCTGACGAAAGACGGTGACGCCAATGCCGTGATCTACGTGGACCAGTCCGTCATGAACGTCCTCAAGTGGCAGAAGGAACGCCAGGACGCCGAACGCGAACGCCTCGGGGCGACGTGGACGGATCACGACCTGGTGTTCGCCCGCGACGGCTTCAAGCTCTACCGGGGCGAAGCAGGCGGACCTCAGGACCCCGAGAAGGTCTCGGCGCGGTGGCGCACCCTCCGGAACCGGCTGCACCTGCCGGACGACTTCCGTATCCACGACTGGAGGCACAGCAAGGTCACGAACGATCTGGAGGCCGGGGAGAACCCCGTAGAGGTCTCCGCCAACGTCCGGCACCACTCGCCGGGCTACACGATGGCCCGCTACGGCCACTCACGTAAGAACGGAGCCCGGAAGCTCGCCGCCTCCGGAGCCAACAGGCTCGGCCTGTCATCCCTGGTCTGACCTGGGAAATCTCTGGGCTGTTGGTCACGTGGTTGGTCACGCCACGCCCCAGAAAAGCAGAAAACCCCACGTGAAGTGGGGTCTCAGCTGGTGTCCGAGGGGGGACTTGAACCCCCACGCCCGATAAAGGGCACTAGCACCTCAAGCTAGCGCGTCTGCCATTCCGCCACCCGGACTAGGTGTTGTCTTCGCGGGGTGTTCCCCGCGGCGACATGGACAACAATACCAAGGTTTCGGAGTGCCTTTCACCTGCGTATCCGTGTGAGACATAAGCTCGGTTTATGAGTGGAGAGGGAGAGCTGGGCGCGTCGGGTGGAGTGCGCAGGCCGCGGCCGTTGTCGCCGTTGCGGGAGCATCTGCGGGACACCTTCTGGTTCGCGCCGGCGGTGGGGCTGCTGGCCGCGCTGGCGCTGGCCTGGCTGTCGACGACGGTGGACGACCTGATCGTCGAGGCGGCTCGGGAGGAGGGGGATTTCGCGTTCATCGAGTCGCTGATCAGGGTCGCGTCGGACCTGAAGTCCGTCGTGACGACGGCGGGGTCGGCGATGCTGACGTTCCTGGGTGTGGTGTTCAGCATTTCGCTGGTGGCGCTGCAGATGGCGGGCGGGCAATTCACGCCGCGTGTGATGCGGCTGTACGTACGGTCGCGGATCACGAAGGTGACGCTGGCCGTGTTCCTGGCGACGTTCCTGTTCGCGCTCATGGTGCAGGGGTCCTTCGACGGGGAGAGCGATCCGCGGAAGGTGACGACGGTGCCGGTGGTCTCGGCGGTGCTGTCGGGGGTGCTGGTGGTGGTGAGCCTGGTGCTGTTCATCGCCTATGTGAATTCGACGATCCGGCTGATGCGGGTCAGCTATGTGATCGACCGGATCACGCGGGAGGCGATGCGGGTGCTGGAGCGGCACGGGAAGGGGGAGGAAGTGAAAGCGCTGCCGGGTGAGGTGGTGGGGGAGTTCGCGCATCGGGGGCGGGCCGGGGTGCTCAGGGATGTGCATGTGGCGCGGCTGACGCGGGTGGGGCGGCGGTACGGGACCGTACTGCGGCTCCAGGCGCGGATCGGGGATTACGTGGTGCCGGGGACCCCCATGCTGACGGCGCACGGCGGACGGGTGCCGCCGCGGTGGGCGGTGCGGTTCACGACGTCGGTGGGGGTGGAGCGGACCGCGCGGCAGGACGTGGGCTTCGGGCTGCGGCAGCTGGCGGACATCGCGCTGCGGGCGCTCAGTCCCGCGGTGAACGATCCGACGACGGCGGTGCAGAGCCTGGACCGGATCGTGACGCTCCTGGCGGTGGTCGGGAAGCGGCCGCTGGGGGCCGTACATCACCGGGACCGCAAGGGCGTGGTGCGGCTGGTGCAGGATCTGCCGGGGTGGGGGGATCTGGTGGATCTCGGCTTCAGTGAGATCCGGGGGTGTGCGGTGGGCAATCCGCAGGTGACGCGGCGGCTGGTGGCCGGGATCGAGGATCTGTTGGCACTGGTTCCGGCCGAGCGGCGAGAGCCCCTGGAGCGGCATCTGGCGCTGCTGGCGCAGGCGGTGGAGCGGACGGTACCGGAGGCGGTGGAGCGGGAGTTCGCGCTGCAAGGGGATCGGCAGGGCATCGGGTAGGAGGCGGGGAGAAGGCCGAGGGGGAGGTCGAGGAGGGGATCGGGCGAGCGGGGGCGGTCGGGGGTAGTTGGGGTAGGCCGCGACGAGGCGGGGCCGAGGGCCGGAGCGGGGCGGGATCGTGGCGGTTGTCGCGATCCCGCCCCTTTTTGCCCTGGCGCGAATCCCGCCCCCGTCTTAGCGCGGGCGCCGCACCCGCCCCCTCTCCGCCCCGACCAGCGCGCTTGACCCCGGCTTGGCGTGGGCTCACCGCGCCTTGACCCGGTCTTGGCCCGATCGCTCCCTGTTGCCCTGGACATCGCGGGGGCGATGCGGGATAACAGGTCCATACAGTATTCGTCGACTGTATACAGTCGACCCGCTGAAGGGACGCGATACGTCATGCCCGACGGGACACACGAGACCAGCAGCACGCCCCGGGACCTCATCTCCGGTGGGCACTTGGTCGCCAAGGCGCTCAAGGCGGAGGGCGTCGACGTCATCTACACGCTCTGCGGCGGCCACATCATCGATATCTACGACGGCTGCGTCGACGAGGGCATCGAGGTCGTGGACGTACGGCACGAGCAGGTCGCCGCGCACGCCGCGGACGGGTACGCGCGGATCACCGGGAAGCCGGGCTGCGCGGTGGTCACGGCGGGGCCGGGGACGACCGACGCGGTGACCGGCGTCGCCAACGCCTTCAGGGCCGAGTCGCCAATGCTGCTCATCGGCGGGCAGGGGGCGCACAGCCAGCACAAGATGGGGTCCCTCCAGGACCTGCCGCACGTCGACATGATGACGCCGATCACCAAGTTCGCCGCGACCGTCCCGGACACCGCGCGCGCCGCCGACATGGTCTCGATGGCGTTCCGGGAGTGCTTCCACGGGGCGCCGGGGCCGTCCTTCCTGGAGATACCCCGCGATGTGCTGGATGCGAAGGTGCCGCGGGAGACGGCGCGCGTACCGGAGGCCGGGCACTACCGGGCGTCGACCCGCAGCGCCGGTGACCCTCAGGCCGTCGAGCGGCTGGCCGACCTGCTCGTACGGGCCGAGAAGCCGGCGATTCTGCTCGGCGGGCAGGTCTGGACGACGCGGGCCACAAACGCGGCGGTGGAGCTCGTACGGACGCTGAACGTGCCCGCGTACATGAACGGGGCCGGGCGCGGGACGCTGCCGCCCGGCGATGCGCACCACTTCCAGCTCTCGCGGCGGTACGCCTTCGCCAACGCCGATCTGATCGTGATCGTCGGGACGCCCTTCGACTTCCGGATGGGGTACGGAAAGCGCCTCTCCCCCACCGCCACCGTCGTCCAGATCGACCTGGACTACCGGACGGTGGGCAAGAACCGGGACGTCGACCTGGGCATCGTCGGCGACGCGGGGCTGATCCTGGCGGCGGCCGCCCAGGCCGCTTCGGGGCGGCTGGACGACGGCGCGGGGCGGCGCAAGGAGTGGCTGGAGGAGCTGCGGGCGGTGGAGTCGGCCGCGGTCGACAAGCGGCTGCCGCAGCTCAGGTCGGACGCCGCTCCGATCCACCCGTACCGCCTGGTCAGCGAGATCAACGACTTTCTGACCGAGGACTCGATCTATGTGGGGGACGGCGGCGACATCGTCACCTTCTCCGGGCAGGTGGTGCAGCCCAAGTCGCCGGGGCACTGGATGGACCCGGGGCCGCTGGGGACGCTCGGGGTGGGCATCCCCTTCGTCATGGCCGCCAAGCAGGCCCGGCCCGACAAGGAGGTCGTGGCGCTCTTCGGGGACGGGGCGTTCTCGCTGACGGGGTGGGACTTCGAGACGCTGGTCCGCTTCGGCCTGCCCTTCGTGGGGATCGTCGGCAACAACTCCTCGATGAACCAGATCCGTTACGGGCAGCGGGCCAAGTACGGCGACGCGCGCGAGCGGATCGGCAACACGCTGGGGGACGTCCCCTACGACCAGTTCGCGCGGATGCTCGGCGGTTACGGCGAGGAGGTGCGCGACCCCGCACAGATCCGGCCGGCGCTGGAGCGCGCCCGGCAGTCCGGGAAGCCCTCGCTGATCAACGCCTGGGTCGATCCGGACGCCTACGCCCCCGGAACCATGAACCAGACCATGTACAAGTGAGGTGAAGTGGCATGGACAGCAAGGCACTTGAGGGAATTCGCGTGCTCGATATGACGCATGTGCAGTCCGGCCCTTCCGCCACCCAGCTGCTCGCCTGGCTCGGGGCCGATGTGCTCAAACTGGAGGCGCCGACCGGCGACATCACCCGCAAGCAGTTGCGGGACATCCCGGACGTGGACTCGCTGTACTTCACGATGCTCAACTGCAACAAGCGCAGCATCACCCTCAATACGAAGACCGAGCGCGGCAAGGAGATCCTGACCGAGCTGATCCGGCGCAGCGATGTGCTGGTGGAGAACTTCGGGCCGGGGGCCGTGGACCGGATGGGGTTCACCTGGGAGCGCATCAAGGAGATCAACCCGCGGATCGTCTACGCCTCGATCAAGGGCTTCGGCGAGGGCCCGTACACCGGATTCAAGGCGTACGAGGTGGTGGCGCAGGCCATGGGCGGGTCGATGTCCACCACCGGTTTCGAGGACGGGCCGCCGCTGGCGACCGGGGCGCAGATCGGCGACTCGGGCACCGGTGTGCACCTGGTGGCGGGGATTCTCGCGGCGCTGCTCCAGCGCACCCGCACCGGGCGCGGGCAGCGGGTGAACGTGGCCATGCAGCACGCCGTGCTCAATCTGTGCCGGGTCAAGCTGCGGGACCAACAGCGGCTGGCGCACGGCCCGTTGGCGGAGTATCCCAACGACGACTTCGGGGACGAGGTGCCGCGCTCGGGCAACGCGAGCGGCGGCGGGCAGCCGGGCTGGGCGGTGCGGTGCGCGCCCGGCGGACCCAACGACTACGTCTATGTGATCGTGCAGCCGGCCGGCTGGGCGCCGATCACCGAGCTGATCGGGCGGCCGGAACTGGCCGAGGACCCGGAGTGGGCCACCCCGCAGGCGCGGCTGCCCAAGCTGGCCAAGATGTTCCAGCTGATCGAGGAGTGGTCGGCCACGCTCCCCAAGTGGGAGGTGCTTCAGCGGCTGAACGCGCACAACATCCCCTGCGGGCCGATCCTTTCGACCAAGGAGATCATCGAGGACGCCTCCCTGGCCGACAACGGCATGGTGGTGCGGGTCGAGCACCCGCAGCGCGGCGCCTTCACCACCGTCGGATCGCCGCTGAAGCTGTCCGACTCCCCCGTGGACGTGGAGCGCTCGCCGCTGCTGGGCGAGCACAACGCGGCGGTGTACGGGGACGAACTGGGGCTGACGGAGCGGGAGCTGCGGCTGCTGCGGACCGAGGGGGTCATCTGATGCCGGAACCCGTGATACCCGGTCACCAGCACGTGGTCCGCGAGGTGCTGGCGGCCGCGCGGGCCGAGGGGCGTACCGCGCTGACCGCGCCCGAGGGCAAGCGGATCGCGGACGCGTACGGCATCGCGACTCCGGCCGAGGGGCTGGCGGAGTGCGCGGACGAGGCGGTGGCGCTGGCCGACCGGATCGGGTTCCCGGTGGCCCTGAAGATCGTCTCGCCGGACATCGTGCACAAGACGGACGCGGGCGGGGTGCAGGTGGGGCTGCGCTCGGCGGCCGAGGTGCGCGGCGCGTTCATCGCGGTCGTGGCCGGCGCGAAGGCGTACGACCCATCGGCGCGCATCGACGGCGTCCAGGTGCAGCAGATGGTGCCCGAGGGGCAGGAGGTGATCGTCGGCGCGGTCACCGACCCGACCTTCGGGAAGATCGTTGCCTTCGGGCTCGGCGGGGTGCTGGTGGAGGTCCTCAAGGACGTCACCTTCCGGCTGGCGCCCGCCTCCCGCCAGGACGCGGTCTCGATGCTGGACGGCATCCGGGCGGCGCAGGTGCTGCGGGGCGTGCGCGGCGGGCCTCCGGTGGACCGCGAGGCGCTGGCCGAGCTGATCGTAAGGGTCTCCGAACTGGCCGCGGATTTCCCGGAGTTGGCGGAGGTGGACCTCAATCCGGTGTTCGCCTCGCCCACCGGGGCGGTGGCCGCCGACGTCCGCATCCTGCTGAGCGAAGGCACCGTCGCCGAGCGGCCGCGCTACACCCGCCAGGAGATCCTCTCCTCGATGCGGCGGCTGATGCGGCCGCGGTCGGTGGCGGTGATCGGCGCCTCCAACGAGCCGGGGAAGATCGGCAATTCGGTGCTGCGCAACCTCATCGACGGCGGCTTCGCCGGGGAGATCCACCCGGTGCACCCGCGGGCCGACGACATCCTGGGGCGCAAGGCGTACCCCTCGGTGCGGGAGGTGCCCGGCGAGGTGGACGTGGCCGTCTTCGCCATCCCCGCGAAGCTGGTGCCCGCGGCCCTTGAGGAGGTGGGCGCCAAGGGCGTGCCGAACGCGGTGCTGATCCCGTCCGGCTTCGCCGAGACCGGCGAAGAGGCCCTCCAGGAGCGGATCGTGGCCATCGCCCGGGAGCACGGGGTACGGCTGCTGGGGCCGAACATCTACGGCTACTACTCCCCCTGGCAGGACCTGTGCGCCACCTTCTGCACGCCCTACGACGTCAAGGGCCCGGTGGCGCTGACCTCGCAGTCCGGCGGCATCGGCATGGCGATCCTGGGCTTCGCGCGGACCACCAGGACCGGCGTCTCGGCGATCGTGGGCCTCGGCAACAAGTCGGACGTGGACGAGGACGACCTGCTGACCTACTTCGGCGAGGACCCGCACACCCGGTGCATCGCCATGCACCTGGAGGACCTCAAGGACGGGCGGGCCTTCGTGGCGGCGGCGCGGCGGACGGTGCGCGAGAAGCCGGTGGTGGTGCTCAAAGCGGGGCGTACGAGCGCGGGCGCGCGGGCGGCCGGTTCCCACACCGGAGCGCTGGCCGGGAACGACGCGGTCTACGACGACATCCTGCGGCAGGCCGGGGTGATCCGGGCGCCGGGGCTGCGGGAGATGCTGGAGTACGCGCGGGCGCTGCCGGTGCTGCCCACGCCCAAGGGCGACAACGTCGTCGTCATCACGGGCGCGGGCGGCTCGGGGGTGCTGCTCTCGGACGCGATCGTGGACAACGGGCTGTCCCTGATGGAGATTCCGCCGGATCTGGACGCCTCGTTCAGGGCGTTCATCCCGCCGTTCGGCGCGGCCGGCAATCCGGTCGACATCACCGGCGGCGAACCGCCCGCGACGTACGAGGCCACGATCCGCCTCGGCATGGAGGACCCGCGCATCCACGCGCTGGTGCTGGGCTACTGGCACACCATCGTCACCCCGCCGATGGTCTTCGCCGAGCTGACCGCGCGGGTGGTGGCGGAGTTCCGGGCACGCGGCATCGAGAAGCCGGTGGTGGCCTCGCTGGCCGGGGACACCGAGGTGGAGGAGGCGTGCGGATACCTCTTCGAGCGGGGCGTGGCCGCCTATCCGTACACCACCGAACTGCCGGTGGCGGTGCTGGGGGCGAAGTACCGGTGGGCGCGGGCGGCGGGGCTGCTGCCCGCGGCGCGCGGGGCGGACGGCGGGTGAGCTGACGGCTCCTGCCCTCCGCGGGTGAGCCGACGGCTCCCGCCCTCGGCGCGAGCACGATCAGCACCACAGACACAGCACGTACGAACAGCACCACAGGCACGGCACGTACGAACAGCACGGTGAGCACCACTACGGGGCGCGCCGGCCGGCTCCCTCGGCCTCCGCCAAGGCCCTCTTCCCGGACCCGGCCGGGCGCCCCGTATGCGTGGCAATCCCATCCGAAACCCTTGTCCCATCAGCCGGGAGGCGATGTGAGGTGAGCGCACAGGACGTTGCGTCCCAGGGACGCCCGGAGAAGTTATCGGTCACCGATGCCCAGGGGCGGATCTACCGCATGGGCGAGACCGACCGGGAGATCCTGGGCCATCCCCGCTGGACGATGGTGCTGCTGCCGTGGGCGGCGATGTTCGGCATCAGCGTCTTCGAGTACGCGTACGGCGCCGCCGAGGCCACCTTGTCCCAGGCGCACCACTGGTCCCACACCGGCACCTTCTGGGTGCTCAGCGTCTGGATCTTCTTCCAGGCCGCCATCGCCTTCCCCGCCGGGCGGCTGCGCGAGAAGGGGCTGCTCAGCAGCCGGGCGGCGATGCTCATCGGCTCCGTCCTGTCCCTGCTGGGCTTTGTGAGCCTGGGCCACGCGCCCACCATCTGGTGGGCGGTCCTCGGCTTCGGGGTGCTGGGCGGCACCGGGTCCGGACTGGTCTACGCGACCTGCATCAACACCGTCGGCAAGTGGTATCCGGAACGGCGCGGCGGCAAGACCGGTTTCGTCAACGGCGGCTTCGCCTACGGAGCCGTCCCCTTCGTCTTCCTCTTCTCCTACGGCTTCGACGCGGGCAACTACCGGGTGGTGCTGGACCTGGTGGGCCTGTACGTCCTGCTGCTGACGGCGGTGGCGGGGCTGTTCTTCAAGGACCCGCCGAAGAACTGGTGGCCCGCCCATGTCGACCCGCTGGCCGCGGGCCGGGACCGGCGTACCGCCACCGCCCTGCGCAAGAACCCGCCCGCCGCCGGGCAGTTCACCCCGCGCCAGGCGCTGCGCACCGGCATGCTGCCGCTGATGTGGGCCTGTCTGCTGTGCACGGCCGGGGTCTCCATCTTCGGCATCACCAACCAGGTGCCCTTCGCCAAGGACGTCGGCTTCGGGCCGCTGGTGGCCGCCTCCTCGATGGGCGTGATGTCCGTGGTCAACGGCACCGGGCGGGGCGTGGTGGGCTGGCTCTCGGACCGCCTGGGGCGGCGGGTGACGCTCACGTACGTCTGCCTGGTCCTGGGCCTGTCCCAGTTCGGCGTCCTGTGGACGGGCGAAACCGCGAACCAGCCGCTGTTCCTGTTCTTCGCCTTCGTCTCCGGCTTCGGCGGCGGCGCGTTCTTCCCGCTGTTCGCGGCCCTGGTCCCCGACTACTTCGGCGAGAACCACAACGCCTCCAACTACGGCCTGGTCTACAGCTCGAAGCTGGTCTCCGGGGTGCTGGGCGCCGGCGCGGGCTCCGCGGTGATCGCGGCGTGGGGGTACGACGGCGCGTATGTCACGGCCGGGTGCGTGGGGCTGGCGGCGGCAGGGCTGTCCCTGCTGCTGCGGCGCCCGGCCCACGCTCCCGGACCGGGCGCGGGCGGGTGAGCGGGCTCAGCCGGCCGGCGGACCACCGTCGGCCCCGGCCTTGATGGCGATGGCGCGGTGGTGGCGGACGACCTCGTCGATGATGAAGTTGAGGAACTTCTCGGCGAAGGCCGGGTCCAGCTTCGCGTCCTCGGCGAGGGTGCGCAGCCGGGCGATCTGGGTGGCCTCGCGGGCCGGGTCGGCCGGGGGCAGGTTGTGCCGGGCCTTGAGCTCGCCGACCTGCTGGGTGCACTTGAAGCGCTCGGCGAGCAGGTGCACCAGCGCGGCATCGAGGTTGTCGATGCTGCCGCGCAGGAACAGCAGGCGGTCGCGGGCGGCCTGGTCCTCGACAGAGGTCGCGTCGCCCGCTGCCGGTGCCGTCTCCTCGCTCATGTGTTACGCCAATCCTGGTCGGGTGGTGCGGCCGTACGTGATCATCCGCGTCCCCTGCACATTACCCGGACTGCCCGGCTCCCTCACGCTCGTGATACGTGCGGCGGGTGTGCTCGGTGTGGGCCCGCATCAGCGCGGTGGCGCGCTGCTCGTCGCGGGCGCGGACGGCCTCGATCAGCTCGCGGTGCTCGATCCAGGACTGCTTGCCGCGTTGGCGCGCCACGGGGGTGTAGTACCAGCGCACCCGCCGTCCGACCTGGGCCGCCAGCCCCGCGAGGACGGTGTTGCCCGCCAACTCCATGATCGCGGCGTGGAATTCGGCGTTGGTGGCGACCGCGAGGTCCACGTCGTCGTCGGCGACCGCCTGCTCGCCCTTGGCGCACAGCTTCTCCAGCCGCGCGATGCCGTCCGCGCCCGCGTGGGCCGCCGCCAGCCGGGCGGCCTCGGCCTCCAGGAGGGTACGGACGCTCAGCAACTGGTCCGCCTCCTCCTCGGTGGGCTCGTGGACGAAGGCGCCCTGGGCCGGGCGCAGATCGACCCAGCCGTCGGTGTTGAGCCGCTGCAGCGCCTCGCGCACCGGCTGCCGGGAGACGCCCAGGTGGCCCGCCAGCTCGCTCTCCACCAGGTGCTGGCCGGGGCGCAGGGCGCGGGTGGTGATCAGCTCCAGCAGCGCTTCGTAGACGCGCTCGCGCAGCGGGCCGGGGCGTTCGAGCTTCGGGACGGCGCCCTGCGGCAGTCCTGCGGACAGCATCGTGGTCCCCTTCGGTCGGCGGCGAACGGACAGCGATTGGTTATCGTCTACAGTCTACCGGCCGTGATCGGCCGCACATCGGCCCGCCCGGTGATCCGGCTCACCCGGCGGCCCGGCCCGTACCCCGGTGCGGCCCGTCAACTCCTGAGAGAATGCCGCCCGTTGGGCAGCGTGCCGCCGTCGGCGCAGGCCGCCGGGGTGGCGTACGGGCAAAGGACGGGTCGTATGCATGGAGGCAGGGTCGCCGTCGTCGGCGGGAGCATCGCCGGATGTGCCGCCGCGCTGGCCGCGCACCGCGGCGGTGCCGAGGAGGTCACCGTCCACGAGCGCGCCACCGGGCGGCTGGAGGGCCGCGGGGTGGGCCTGGCCGTCCACAACGCCCGCTACGCCGAGCTGGAGGCGGCCGGGTACATGGACGCGGGGATGCCCTGGGTGCAGATGGACCGCCGCCACTGGTACGTACGCGACGGGGCCGCGCCGCTGGGGCGCCGGATCGCCGACATGCCCTTCCCCTTCCGCACCTACACCTGGGGTCCGCTGTGGCGGGAGCTGCGCGACCGGGTGCCGCAGAGCGTGCGGTTCCGGGAGGGGGTGACGGTCCGTACGGTCGAGAGCGGCCGGGACGGGGCCGCGCTCCGGCTCGACGGCGCGGACGGCGGCGCCGAGCGCTTCGACGTGGTCATCGGCGCCGACGGCTACCGCTCGGTGGTGCGCGAGGCGGCCTTCCCCGACGTACGGCCCCAGTACGCCGGCTATCTGGCCTGGCGCGGCGCCTTCCCCGAGGAGCGCCTGGACGAGCTGGACATCCCCGGTCTCACCGGCCGCCCGCAGGACGCCTGGGCCGTCGGCGCCTGTATCTACGCCGTCTTCCCCGGCGGCCATGTGATCCTCTACCGCATCCCGGACGGCCGCGGCGGCCGCCGCGCGAACTGGGTGCTCTACACCGCCCCTCCCCCGGACCTGGACCTGCGCCTGGAGACGCCCACCAGCCTGCCGCCCGGCACCCTCGGCGACGCGCTGCACGAGCGCTTCGCCCATGTCACCGGCGATCTGCTGCCGCCGTACTGGGGCGGCCTGATGCGGCTCACCCCGCGCGAGGAGGTCTTCATCCAGCCGATGTACGACTTCACCGCGCCGCACTACGCCATATCCGGGCGGCTGCTGCTGGCCGGTGACGCGGCCACCGTCGCCCGTCCGCACACCGGCGCGGGCGCGGTCAAGGCGCTCCAGGACGCCACGGCGCTGGAGGCCGCCTTCACGGCCTCGGCCCACTGGAGCGACGCGCTGGAGCGCTACGACGCCGAGCGGGCTCCGACCGGCCGCACCATGGTCGACCTGGGGCGGCGCCTGGGCTCCGCGCTGGTCCAGCAGACCCCCGACTGGAGCGCCCTGGACCAGGCCGGGGTGGAGGCGTGGTGGGGCAAGGCGGACGGCTCGGGGTCCTTCGGAGGGCGGGAGTTGGCCCGGTGAGGGGTGCGGCCGCCGTCCCGCGATCTCCCTGCGGGACAATGGCAATGCCCCGGTCACCGGGCCGGTGACCGGGGCGCCAAGGGCCGCTTGAGCCATCGATACACACGGCCGGGTCCGCACGGGACCGGGGCGGACGGGAGTGATCAGACATGGGACGGGTCACCGAGCGACGCCGCGTCATCCGCATCCGGGACGGCGTGGTCAGTGCCCGGCCCGACACCCTGGTCGCCGAGGAGCCGCTGGAGATCCGCCTCGGCGGCAGGCCCCTGGCCATCACCATGCGCACACCGGGGGACGACTTCGCGCTGGCGGCGGGGTTCCTGGTCAGCGAGGGGGTGCTGGGCAGCGCGCGGGAACTGGCCACCATCGTGTACTGCGCGGGGGCGACGGAGGGGGGCACCTCCCGCGCGAGCGGATTCGAGCGTGGGGGCGGCTCGAACACGTACAACGTGGTGGATGTGCAGCTGGCGCACGGCGTGCCCGTGCCCGACATCACCCTTGAGCGCAACGTCTACACCACCTCCTCCTGCGGGCTGTGCGGCAAGGCCAGCCTGGACGCGGTACGCACCACCACCCGCTTCCCGCTCGGCCGGGACACCTTCGCGGGCCCCATCGAGCCCGATGTGCTGGCCGCCCTCCCCGACCGGCTGCGGGCCGCCCAGCGCGTCTTCGACCGGACCGGGGGCCTGCACGCCGCCGCCCTGTTCAGCGCCGAGGGCGAACTGCTGGACCTGCGCGAGGACGTGGGCCGCCACAACGCCGTCGACAAGATCGTCGGGCGGGCCCTCCAGGACGGGCGGCTGCCGCTGTCGGACGCGATCCTGATGGTCTCGGGACGGGCCTCCTTCGAGCTGGCGCAGAAGGCGGTGATGGCCGGGATACCGGTCCTCGCCGCGGTCTCCGCCCCCTCCTCGCTCGCCGTCGACCTGGCCGCCGAGACCGGGCTGACCCTGGTCGGTTTTCTGCGCGGCTCGTCCATGAACGTGTACGCGGGCGAGCACCGCCTGGCGCTGCACGCGGCGGCGGGCGGCAGCGAGGGCTGACGAGCGGCGGGCGGCAGCAGGACCGGCCGGAAGCGGTGCGCGGCGAGGGCTGACCGGAAGCAGTGCGCGGCGAGGGCTGACCGGCAGCCGCTACCCCTCCGCCTCCACCACCTTCGCGAGCAGGGTCAGCAACTGCTCGCGCTCGGCGGGCGTCAGAGTGGCCGTCAGCTCGTCGTTGGCCTCGTCGCCCAGCTTCTGCGTACGCCGCAGCCTGCGCCTGCCCTCGGCCGAGATCTCAACGGCGTTCTTGCGCCGGTCCTTGGGGTCGGGGGTGCGGGTGACCAGCCCGTCGGCCTGGAGTTCGCCGACGACCGCGACCATGTCCTTGGGGTCGATGCCCGTGCCGCGGGCGAGCTCCGCCTGCGATACGGGCCCCAGCTCGGCGACGGCCGACAGCACCGCGTGGTGCATCATCCGCATCCCCTCACGGGCGAGCGCATCGGCGACGAGCCGGTGACCGCGGGCGGCCGCGCGGCCCAGCAGCCAGCTCGGGAGGGCGCGGATGCGGGCCGGTGCGTAAGGAGTCCGTTCCATGGGAGCAGCCTAGCCAAGAAACCATTGGACCTACCAATGAATCGGGGATATCGTTGGGGAACCCAATGAATTCGGCCGGTCCGGATTCGGCCCGTCCCCGTGCGCGGACGCGGCCCCACCCTGATTCCCGTGGAGGTGTGCCCATGCGGCGAGTCCGGTTCTACGAGTACGGCGCCCCGGACGTGCTCCGTCTGGAGGAGGCGCAGATCCCCGAGCCCGCGGCGAACGAACTGCTGCTGCGCACCGAGGCGATCGGGGTGAGCCTGCCGTCCGTACGCAAGGTGCGCGGGGACGGCGACGGCGGCGGGGTGCCGCTGCCCTCGACACTCGGCGGCGAAGTGGCGGGCGAGGTCGTCGCCGTCGGGGCGGAGGTCACCGGCTTCGCGGTCGGCGAGCGGGTCACCGGCCTGAGCTTCACCGGCTCCTACGCCGACTACGTCACCGTCCCCGCCTTCGTCGCCTCCCGCGTCCCCGAGGGGGCCGGCTGCCTCCAGGCCGTCGCGCTGGTGCGCGGCGGTCAGGTGGCCTGCGCGGCGCTGGCCACCGCCGCCCCCTCGGCCGGCGAATCGGTCCTGATCACCGGCGCGGCCAGCGCCACCGGCCACCTCGCGGTCCAACTGGCCAAGATCCGGGGCGTGTCGAGAGTGGTCGCGGCCGTCGGCCCGCAACAGGCCGACGCCAAGCGGGAGTTCCTGTACGGGCTGGGCGCCGACGAGGTGGTGACGTACGAGGAGGAGTCCTGGGGCAAGCCGGTGGACGTCGTACTGGACGGCGTCGGCGGGGATCTGCTGCCGCGCGCGCTGGCCGCCCTCGCCCCCGGAGGACGGCTGATCTTCTTCAACTCCGGGGGCGGTACGGTGCCCGCCTTCGACCTCCTGGCGGGTTCGAAGACCATCACCGGGCTCACGATGGCGCGCTTCTCCACCGTCCACCGTCAGCTGTACGACCGGCACGGCGAGCAGCTGTGGGAGTACGCGCTGTCCGGGCGGTTGCGGGCGGCGGTGCACGCGCAGCTGCCGCTCGCGCAGGCGGCGCGGGCGCACGGGATCATCGAGGCGCGCGCCAACCTGGGCAAGGTCGTGCTGCGGCCGTGACGCTCCGCCGGGGGGTGCGGTCGTGCCACCGCGGGCCGGTGGGGGCCGGTCGCGCCCAGGCGGCTGAGCCGTATATCGACGCAGCCCCGCGCCCCTTACGGGGCTCGGAAATGCGCCCGACGTCGACGAGCCCGCTGAAGGCACGGGCTCTGAGCTGTTCGCGTGCATCTTGGTGGCCCGCCGAGCCGTGCGTCACGTCGCGACGCCCGCGTGGCCCCGTCACGTTCGATCATCTTCCGCAACGCGGCGGCGCGTGCCGGCGCAGACACGGAGACGAGGGTGGTCATGGAGTACGGCGGGCACGAGGGACGGCCGGAGCGGGCGGCGGAGGCGGCGGCGCTGTCGCGGCCAGGAGGGCGGCGGGCGCGGGTGCGGGGATCGGTGCGGACCATGGTGGTCGCGTCCGCCGCCGCGGCCCTGCTGGCGCCGGGGCCCGCCGCGGCGACGGCTGAGGCGCCCGTCGCCGTACCCGTCGAGGCCGGGCGCGGCGGCCTGGACGACCCGAAGGACGGCACGGACGGGAAGGACGGCAAGGACGGGTCGAACGGTACCGACGGGATGGACGGCAGCGACGGGAAGGACGGGACCAACGGATCGGATGGATCGGATGGAACCGATGGGTCGGACGGCTCCGACGGCTCCGACGGCAAGGACGGATCGCGAGGGACTGATGGATCCGATGGGTCCGACGGCTCCGACGGTTCGGACGGTTCCGACGGCTCGGACGGGGCGCGTGGGTCGGACGGCTCCGACGGGTCGGACGGCTCCGACGGCATGGACGGCAACGACGGCATGGACGGAACCGACGGCATGGACGGCAAGGACGGCCGGCCGGGAGCCGCGGGGCCGCCCGGTCCTTCCGGGCCCGCGGGGCCGCGGGGCGCGGCCGGGCAGAACGGCACCTCCGCCATCAGCGGCCGGGAGTTCTGGAACTTCGCCGAGAACTGGCAGGCGTTCTACGACCGGATGACTCCTGAGGAGCGCCGCCGCTGGGCGGATCTGATGGGCCAGTGGCTGCCGCCGGGCGCCACCGCCCTCACCAAGTCCCAGTCCACCACCACCCCGTCCGACACATCCGACGCCTCCACCACCTCGGACACCACGAGCAGCACCGACACCTCCAGCACAGCTGAATCGACCACCCCTTCCGCCACCACGAACACCCCCGCCGCCCGTGACACCACCCGTCCGCCCAGCCGCCGGGACACCCTGGCGGGCCAGCTCGCCGGGACCGGCACCCCCGGTTCCCGGCTCGCCCTTCTCGGCGCCGGTGCCGGTCTGCTGCTGCTCCTGGGCGCCGTACTCGTCATCCGGGCGCGCCGGGGCCGCCGCTCGCCCGGCGCGTGAGCGCGTTCCGGCCCGGCGGCGCATTCCGGCCGCGCGGCGAATTCCGGCCCCGTACGGAGAAGTGACGCAGGTGCCTTGTGGCGATGCGCGGGAGGCCAGTAGCTTCCTGCGCACCACGCCTGGGACGTGGGATGTCCGGACTACCCGGAGCCGGGGTCTGCCCGGTGCCCCGGAGGACAGGGCGGACCATGACGTCACTTCTGCGCGCGCTGCGGCTGCGCACCAGCCCCCGTACGACACTCCCGCTGCCGCTCCTGCTCTGCCTCGGCCTGCTGCTCACCCTCGCCCACGCCGCCCCCGCTCCTCGCCAACCACCCACTCCTGAGCCGGAGTTCGAGCAGCAGGTGCTGTTCAAGGCCGCGTACGAGCGCGGGTACGCCTGCTTCCGCATCCCCGCCGTCGTACGGACCACCCGTGGCACCCTGCTGGCGTTCGCCGAGGGACGGGTGCGCGACTGCAGTGACGCGGGGGACATCGACCTCGTACTGAAGCGCTCCTGGGACGGGGGCCGTACCTGGGGGCCCTTGCAGGTCGTGAACGAGGGCGGGGGCGACACCCACGGGAATCCGGCGCCCGTCGTGGACCGGCGCACGGGGCGGGTGGTGCTGGCCGAGACGTACAACGAGGGCCGCACCGACGGCCGCAACTGTGATGTGCCCTGTGAGCGCACCCCGCACCTCCAGTACAGCGACGACGACGGCGCGACCTGGTCGGCGCCGCGCGAGCTGACCGCGCAGATCCGTCCGGCGCACTGGAACTCCTGGTACGCGACGGGGCCTGTGCACGGCATCCAGCTGCGCCGCGGGCGGCACGCGGGCCGCCTCGTCCTGGGCGTCAACGCCGAGAGCTACGCGGGCGGCCGGGTCACCGCCAACCACGCGGCGCTGGTGCACAGCGACGACGGGGGCGAGACCTGGCGCATCGGCGCGCTGGACAGCTGGCCGATCGCCGCTGACGGCACCTTCCGCCAGAAGCCGTCCGAACTGACGCTGCTGGAGCGGCGGGACGGCTCGGTGTACGTCAACGGCCGGGAGCAGGACGGCACGGACCTGGGGCACCGCACCGCGGCCGTGAGCCGGGACGGCGGGGACTCCTTCGCCGCGCCCTTCCGCGCGCTGCCCGCCCTGTATACGCCGATGGTGCAGGGCTCGGTGCTGCGGCTGCCCTCGGGCGCCGCGGGCGGCTCCTCCCGGCTGCTGTTCGCCGCGCCCGCCGACCCGGACCGGCGGCGCACCATGACCGTGCGGTCCTCCTACGACGAGGGCCGCACCTGGGAGGGGGCCGACCGCGGCGCCCGGGTCACCGCCGACTGGTCCGGCTACTCGGATCTGGTCGGTATAGAGCGGGAGGTGACCGGGCTGCTGTACGAGGGCGGGGCGGTGGACGCGCGGGACGAGATACGGTTCGCGCGCTTCACCGAGCGGTGGCTGGGCCCGCGCCGCGGCCCCGACCCCGCGACGCCGGACCTCGCGCCGGGCGCCCGCCCCGCGCTCGTCCTGGGCGGCGCCCGCCCCACCGACGGCCGGCACGCAGGCGCGCTGTCCTTCGACGGCGCCGACGACGCGGTACGCCTGCCGCACCGCGCCTCGCTGCCGCTGGGCTCAAGGGACTTCACCTGCAGCCTCTTCTTCCGCTACACCGCCACGTCCGGCGAGCAGCCCCTTTTGTGGATGGGCGGGGTGGGCGTCAGGTCGCCGCAGGTGGCGCTGCGCGGCGATCCGGCGGCGGGCAGGATCAGCGCCCACATCACCGCGCTGAGCGGCCCCGGTCCCGCCGCCACGGCGCAGGTGCACGCGGCGGGCGCGTACAACGACGGGCGGTGGCACCATCTGGCGCTGCGCCGCTCCGGCGGGCGTCTGACCCTGACCGTCGACGGCACGGCGCGGGCCACGGCCCCCGACGTCCCGGGCTCCGTCAGCCGCACCTCGGTCTTCGGCGTCCACCTGGGGCAGCGGGTGGACAGCCGGACGCAGTTGACCGGCGCGCTGGACGACGTACGGGTCTACGGGCGCGCGCTGGAGGAGGCGGAGCTGGAGCGCGTACGCGACGGCGAACCGGTGCGCGGGCGGCCCGTGCTGCATCTGCCCCTGGATAGCGTCCGCCGCCCCGCTCCCCCGCCTGCCCGGCCCTGATCCGCTGCGCGGGCCGCCCGGCCGGAGGGACATGACGGACACAGTGCGCGGGACAAGACAGGCTGCTGGCGGCGTGATCGGGGTTGTCAGTGGTCGGTGGTACCAATGAGCCTTATGGAGACCGAACTTGCCGACCCGGACGACCTGGCCTCACTGCGCGAGGCGTTCGAACCGTCCGTGTGCGCGCCGCCGTTGGGGTGGGCGGCGGTGCGTGCCTTCGAAGCGGAGCAGCGGGTGCGGCTGCCCGAGCCGTACCGCACCTTCGTCGCGGAGATCGCCGACGGCTGCACGGCCGGGCCTCCGCAGTACGGGCTGATAGCGGCGGCCGAGCTGCCCGCCGACTGGGCGGACGACGGCGCGGACGCCGCGGCGCGGGATCTGGCCGCGCCCTTCCCGCTGACGGAGATCTGGCAGTGGGCCGAGGACCCGCGCCCGGAGGACGCGACGGGACCTCAGCTGGCGCCGGTCTTCGACCACGGCACGGTGGTGCTGGGCACGGACGGCTACAGCATGTGCTGGCATCTGGTCGTCACCGGTGCGCACCGCGGCCACATCTGGTGGGTGACGGGCGAGGGCGCGGCCCCGTTCGGAGCGCCCTTCGGCCATACGACGGCCGAGCCGGGGTTCGCGGGGTGGGTGCGGCACTGGGCGGCGGGCAAGCCGTGGTTCGACATCGGGGAGACGAAGATCGGCTGACGGCGGGGGCGAGGACCCGCCCTTGGCGGCCTCGCCGAAGCCCGGTGCGGTGTGGCCGTGTCCCACAGGCGCGCGGGGAGCTGCGCGACGGGCCACGGCGTCGCCGCGGACGACACACCGCACGGTCCGGCGGAGCGCTCAGCGCGTGGCCGGTGTGGCAGGGGGAGTTGGGGTGGAAGGAGCGGACGGCTCCGGCGAGGTGGCGTCCCCGGGAAGCGGAGCATCCGCGTCCGCGCGCGCCGCATACCGCTTGGACAGGACCGCGCAGACCATCAGCTGCATCTGGTGGAAGAGCATCAGCGGCAGCACCGCCAGGCTCGCCTCGGCGCCGAAGAGGACGGTGGCCATGGGGAGTCCGGCGGCCAGGCTCTTCTTCGAGCCGCAGAAGATGATCGCGATACGGTCCGCGCGGCCGAAGCCGAGCCTGCGCGAGCCGAAGGAGGTCAGGCTCAGCATCAGCGCCAGCAGGACGGCCTCCACGCCCACCAGCGACAGCAGCCGCCAGGGCGAGACCTGGTGCCAGCTGCCCTCGACCACACCGGTGCTGAACGCGCTGTAGACGACCAGCAGGATCGAGCCCCGGTCGACGTACCCGAGGACCTTCTTGTGGCGGACGAGGAAGCCCGCGATCCAGCGTCGCAGCACCTGCCCCGCCAGGAAGGGGACCAGGAGCTGCACAACAATGGAGAGCAGGGAGCCCGCCGAGAAGCCACCGCCGTCGCCGCCCAGCACCAGCGCCGCCAGCAGCGGGGTGAGCACGATGCCCACGATGCTGGAGAAGGACCCGGCGCAGATCGCCGCCGCCACATTGCCGCGGGCGATGGAGGTGAAGGCGATGGAGGACTGGATGGTGGAGGGGACCAGGCACAAGAAGAGCAGGCCCGTGTAGAGGGAGGGCGTCAGGACGTACGGCACCAGCCCGCGGGCCGCCAGGCCCAGCAGCGGAAAGAGGACGAACGTACAGGCCAGGACGGTCAGATGGAGACGCCAGTGGCGCAGCCCGTCCATCGCCTCGCGGGTGGACAGGCGCGCTCCGTACAGGAAGAACAGCAGCGAGACCGCTGTGGTGGAGGCGCCGTCGGCGACGGGGGCGGCCTGGCCCCTGGCGGGCAGCAGCGCGGCCAGGGCGACCGTGCCCACCAGGGCGAGGATGTATCCGTCCACGGGGAGCCAGGAGGGGAGCTTGAGCTGGGGGCGGCGCATGGTCTCTCTATCGGTAGCGGTCGCCGTCGGCGGACGGCGAGCGGCGGCTCTCGGGCTGCGGCATGGACGGTGCCCTCTCCAGCATGCCCGCGATCAGCGTGATCGGAAAGACCGCTGACCGTGGTGACTGCTATCGCGAAGCGTGATGAGCGGCGATACAGTGTCAGCCGTGTTCGACCCCGTACAGCTGCGGACGTTCCTCGCCGTGGCGCAGACGCTGAGCTTCACGCAGGCCGCGCAGCGCCTGGGTCTGCGCCAGTCCACGGTGAGCCAGCATGTGCGCAAGCTGGAGGAGAGCGCCGGGCGGCGGCTGTTCGCCCGCGACACCCACGGTGTGGACCTGACCGAGGACGGCGAGGCGATGCTCGGCTTCGCGCGCACGATCCTGGAGGCCAACGAGCGGGCCGCGGGGTTCTTCGCGGGCACCCGGCTGCGCGGCCGGCTGCGCTTCGGCGCGTCGGAGGACTTCGTCCTGACGCGGATGCCGGAGGTGCTGGCGGGCTTCCGGCGCGATCACCCCGAGGTCGACCTGGAGCTGACGGTCGAGCTGTCCGGCACGCTGCACGAACTCCTGGCCGCCGGGCGGCTGGATCTGGTCCTGGCCAAGCACCGCCCCGGGCAGCCGCGCGGCCGGCTCGTCCGGCGGGACAAGCTGGTGTGGATCGGCAGCGAGCGGCTGCGGCTGGACGGGCAGCGGCCCGTCCCGCTGGTGCTCTTCCCCGCGCCCGCCGTGACCAGGGCGCGGGCCCTGGAGGCCCTGGAGGAGCAGGGGCTGGCGTGGCGCATCGCCTGTACGAGCGCGAGCCTGAACGGGCTGATCGCCGCGACCCGGGCGGGCCTGGGCGTCATGCCGCACTCCCTGGGCATGATCCCGCCCGGCCTGGTGCGGCTGCCGTCCAGGGCGGGGCTGCCGGAGCTGGGCGGCGTGGAGTTCGTGCTGCTGTACGGCCGGCGCGCGGGCCCGGCACGGGGCCCGGCGGAGGCGCTGGCCGAGGCGATCCTGGCGGGCGGCGACCGGCTCCAGCTGCCCTGAAGCCGTCGCGGGAGCGCGCCAGCGGGCCCCGCATCACCGGGTGTTCAGCGGGAATCCCGCCGGGCGGCGGTGGGCCGCCATCCGGGCACCGATGCGACTCGGAGGGATTCGGAGAGATTCGGTGCAGATACGGTCCCGGCACGGTGATCATTCGATGCCGTTTCGCCCCGTTCATGTCCGAGATTCTCCGAACTGGCCCGCTTTCGCCCGATGTTGGTAGCGGTGGACACCAGTTCGCGCGCCGGTACGCCCCTCCCGCACCCCGTCCCGTTGGGGTACGGTCACGGCCCTGTGCGGAGCACCACGAGGAGCTGGGTCATTGCGCGAGTTCACCGTCCCTCCTTTGGCGACGGCGCCCCGGGTCGGCGGGCTGGCGGACGCCGTCTACGACCATGCCGACGCCGAGCCGGGACGGATCGCGCTGGCCCGCAAGGACGCGGACGGCACCTGGCAGGACGTGACGGCGGCGCGGTTCCGCGACGAGGTGATGGCGCTCGCCAAGGGCCTGCTCGCCCAGGGCGTCCGCTTCGGCGACCGGGTCGGGATCATGTCCCGTACGCGCTACGAGTGGACGCTGTTCGACTTCGCGCTGTGGTCCATCGGCGCCCAGCCCGTACCGCTGTACCCCACCTCCTCGGCCGAGCAGGTCTTCTGGATGCTGCACGACGCGGCCGTCTCCGCCTGCGTGGTCGAGCACGAGGACCACGCGATGACCGTCGGCTCGGTCATCGACCGGCTGCCCCAACTGGCCCGCCTGTGGCAGCTGGACGCCGACCCGGTGGCCGAACTGACCGCCGCGGGCGCCCATCTGGAGGACGACGTGGTGCACCGCCACCGCATGGCGGTCACCCCGGACGCGCCCGCCACCGTCATCTACACCTCCGGCACCACGGGCCGCCCCAAGGGCTGTGTGATCACCCACGCCAACTTCATGGCCGAGGCCGACAATGTCGTCCAGCGCTACGAGAGCGTCTTCCACTCCCGGCCCGGCGACGAGGCCGCCACCCTGCTCTTCCTGCCGCTGGCACACGTCTTCGGGCGGATGGTGCAGGTCGCCGCGGTCCGCGGCAAGGTGAAGCTGGCCCACCAGCCCGACCTGAGCGCCACGGCCCTGCTGCCCGACCTGAGGTCCTTCCGGCCCACCTTCGTGCTGGCGGTCCCCTACATCTTCGAGAAGGTCTTCGCGGCGGCCCGGCGCAAGGCCGAGTCGGAGGGCAGGGCGGGCCCGTTCGACAAGGCCGTGGACGTCGCGGTCCGCTACGCCGAGGCGCTGGAGCACAAGGCGTTCGGCACCGCGGCAGGGCCCAGCGCCCCGCTGCGCATGCAGCACCAGGTCTTCGACAAGCTCGTCTACAGCAAGGTCCGCGAGGCGCTGGGCGGCCGGGTGCGGCACGCCATGTCGGGCGGCTCGGCGATGGAGCGGCGGCTGGGGCTGTTCTTCGCCGGCGCGGGCGTGACGATCTTCGAGGGGTACGGCCTGACGGAGTCCACCGCCGCCGTCACCGCCAACCCGCCCGAGCGCACCCGCTTCGGCACGGTCGGCACCCCCGTCCCCGGCACCACCGTCCGCCTCGCCGAGGACGGCGAGATCTGGCTGCACGGCGGCCAGATATTCCAGGGCTACCTCAACGACGCCAAGGCCACCGACGCCGTGCTGCGCGACGGCTGGCTGGCCACCGGCGACCTGGGCGCGCTGGACGAGGACGGCTATCTGACCATCACGGGCCGCAAGAAGGAGGTCCTGGTGACCTCCGGCGGCAAGACGCTCTCGCCGGTGGCCCTGGAGGAGCGGGTACGGGCGCACCCGCTGGTCGCGCAGTGCGTCGTCGTCGGCAACGACCGCCCGTACGTGGCCGCGCTGGTGACGCTGGACCCCGAGGCGGTGGCGCACTGGCTGACGATGCGCGGCAAACCGGAGCTGCCGGCCACCGACCTGGTCCGCGACCCCGATCTGGAGACGGAGATCCGGCGGGCCGTGGTGGCCGCCAACACCCTGGTCTCCCAGGCCGAGTCGATCCGTACCTTCCGGATACTGGCCCACCAGTTCAGCGAGGAGCAGGGGCTGCTCACGCCCTCCCTCAAGCTCAAGCGCAAGGCGATCGAGGCGGCGTACGCGGCCGAGGTGGACGCCCTGTATCTGACCTGAGCGCGCTCGGGCCGGGCCTCCCCCGTGCGGCGGAGGCGGTTACGCCGCAGGCAGGAGGCGGTGGGCGGGGCCCGCGCGAAGACTTCTGGGCATGGACATTCTCGATCGCCCGGCGGCCCCGGCCGGCCCGCGCGCGCCCAAGGCGCCGGCAGCGCCCGCCCCGCAGCCCCCGGCCCGCTCCCGGCGGCTGCGGCTGCTGGGCCGGATCGCCGTCGTGGCCTGCGCGCCCTACCTGGCGCTGAAGCTGGCGTGGGTGCTGGGCTGGAACGTCGGCGTCGTGGACGAGGCGGCCGTGCCGCGCGGCACCTGGATCGCGGCCAACGCCGTGACCTTCCTGATGGACGCGATCGCCGCGGTCGTCGCGCACACCCTGACCCGCCCCGCCGGGCTGCGGGCCCCGGCCTGGCTGCTGCTCCTGCCGCTGTGGACGGCCTCCGGGCTGCTGCTGCCGCTGATGGTCTCGGTGCCCGCCGGAGCCCTCGCCTCGGCGCTCACCGGCGCGGCGAACCCGATGCTTGCGGGCGACTTCCTTCAGCCCTGGGTCTTCCTGGTGGTCTACGGCGGGTTCATCGTGGAGGGCATCACGCTGCTGGGCGCCTTCGCGGTGTACGCGCACCAGCGCTGGGGCGCCGTACTGCGCCGGCCGGTGAGCGAACTGCCGGACACCGGCACCCGTACGCTGCAGCGCGTCTTCCTGCTCCCCTCGGCGGCCGTCCTCGCCGCCGTGGGCGTGCTGAAACTGCTGTGGGGCGCGGGTTCGACGCTGGGCCTTCAGGCCGGGCAGGCGGACAAGAACATCGTCCAGAGCATGGGCGACCTGGTCGCGGGTCTGATGGCGCCGGCGGCCGCCGCGGGGCTGCTCCTGCTGCTCTTCCCCGGCCTGGCCCGCTCCCTGGCACCGCGCCTGCGCGCCCGGGTGCCCATCGCGCTGGCCTGGGCGGGCGGCGCGAGCGCCTTCGCCTGGGGCGGCACCCTGTGGCTGGCCTGGACCGTGTCGGACGCCCTGGCCGGTCTCGGCTCCACCCGCGCGGACACCCAAGGTCTGCCGGGCATCACCGGACTGCTGGAGCTGCTCGCCGGGCTGGCCGTCCTGTGCGCCGGGGCCTTCGCCCTGGCCGAACAGCACGCCCGGGCCCGTACCGAGGCACCCCCGCACCCCGAGGACCTGGCCGCGGCGCACCCGCACTGAACCGCGGCCGCAGCGCACCCACGGCCCGCGCGCAACCGATTCAGCTCTGGGCAAACATGCGCGGGAATGCGCCATGCCTGATGATCGTTGGCACTGGAGAACCTGTACGCCGACCTAAGGATCGATTCCCCCGTGAGCAAGGTCCCCACCATCACCCTCAACAACGGCGTCGCCATGCCCCAGCTCGGCTTCGGCGTCTGGCAGGTGCCGGACGACGAGGCGGCCACCGCTGTCGGGCACGCCCTGCGGGCCGGATACCGCAGCATCGACACCGCCGCGATCTACGGCAACGAGGAGGGCACGGGGAAGGCCCTCGCCGAGTCCGGCATCGCCCGTGACGAGCTGTTCGTCACGACGAAGCTGTGGAACACCGAGCAGGGGTACGACTCCACCCTGCGCGCCTTCGACGCCTCCCTGGCCAAGCTCGGCCTGGACTACGTCGACCTGTACCTGATCCACTGGCCGGCCCCGGCCCGGGACAGCTACATCGACACCTACAAGGCGTTCGAGAAGATCTACGCGGACGGCCGCGCCAAGGCCATCGGCGTCTCCAACTTCCAGCCCGAGCACCTTGAGCGGCTGCTGGGCGAGACCTCCGTGGTGCCCACGGTCAACCAGATCGAGCTGCACCCCTGGCTCCAGCAGTCCGAGACCCGCGCCGTGCACGCGCGCCACAACATCGCCACCGAGGCGTGGTCGCCGCTGGGCTCGGGCAAGGGCCTGCTGGAGGACCCGGTCATCGGCAAGATCGCCCGCAAGTACGGCAAGAGCCCCGCTCAGGTGGTGCTGCGCTGGCACCTCCAGTTCGGCAACGTCGTCATCCCCAAGTCCGTGACCCCGTCCCGGATCGAGGAGAACTTCGACGTGTTCGGCTTCGAGCTGGACGCCGAGGACCTCGGCGCGATCGCCGCCCTGGACACCGGCCGCCGCCTGGGCCCGGACCCGGCCACCTTCGACGCCTGATCCGTCACCCGGCCCGCGTCGGGGCCAGGCCCGTCACCGCCGCACCTCGGCGGGGACGGGCCTGGCCCCTTCCCGTACGCGGGGCCTGGCCCTTTCTCGTACACGGAGCCTGGCCCTTTCGCGCGACGCGGGACGGCGGCCACCGCCTCAGCGCAGGGCGTAGCCACCGTCCGGGTAGAGCGTCGAGCCGGTGGTGTAGCCATTGGTGAACAAGTAGAGGACGGCGCCGGCTATCTCGCGCTCGGTGCCGAGGCGGCTCAACAGGGCGGCCTCGGAGTAGCTTTCGGCGGCCGGTTCGCGGACCTCGGGCGGGCGCTGCGACCACAGATGGCCGTCGACCATGCCGGGGGAGACGACATTGACGCGCACGGGGGCGAGTTCGACGGCCAGGCCGCGGCCCAGACCCTCGATGGCGGCGTTGCAGGCGACGTAGGCCGGGGCCACGCCCGCGGGGCGCACGCTGGCGGCGCCGGACATCAGGACGATGGAGCCGTCGGGGGAAAGGTGCTCGGCGGCGTACTTGGCGGCGTAGTACTGCCCCCAGAACTTGGAGACGAAGGGGCTCTCGGCGTCCGCGTCGCTCAACTCCCGCATGGGGCCTGTCGTATAGGACGCGGCGGGGGTGAAGAGGTGGTCGATGCGGTCGGGCCCCTGGCCGCCGGGGCCGAAGCGGCCGAAGAAGGCGGCGAGGGACTCCTTGTCGGTGGAGTCGACGGTGTGCCAGCTCGCCGCCTCGCCCAACTCCCGGGCCGCGGCCGCGAGCCGCTGCTCGCTGCGGCCTCCCAGGACGACGGACGCGCCCGCGGCGACGGCCTGGCGGGCGGTCTCCAGGCCGATGCCGGAGCCGCCTCCGATGACGACGACGGTACGGCCGGTGAGTGCGGCGGTGCTCATGCGATTCCTCTCCCTGTGCGGGCGGTTGGGGTGATCACCGGCTCCAACCACTGGTGGGGCGCCGTCATTCCCCCGTACCTTCCTGGCATGGAGCTGGAGTTACGCCATCTGCGGACCGTCCGGACCATCGCCGATTCCGGCAGTCTCACCAAGGCCGCCGCCGTACTGGGGCTGGCGCAGCCCGCGCTGAGCGCGCAGCTCAAGCGGATCGAACGGGCCCTGGGCGGAGCGCTGTTCTGGCGCGACCACCTGGGAGCGCGGCCCACCCCGCTCGGGGAGATGGTGCTGGAGCGGGCGCGGGTGGTGCTGCCCGCCGTCTCCGGGCTCCAGGAGGACGCGCAGCGGTTCGCCAACGCCCGCACGGGGCTGCGCCGGTTCCGGCTGGGCGGTACGCACGGGCCGCTGCTGGGCGGGCTGGTGGACAAGCTGGCCGCGGCCCGGCCCGCGACGCCCGTCACCACCTTCACCTCCTGGTCCGTACAGGAGCTGAGCCAGATGGTGCTCCAGGGGCGCCTGGACTTCGCGCTGATCGGGACCTGCGGGCAGAGTCCGCCGCCGGCCACGGGGCGGATGAGCTGGCAGTTGGTGGGCACCGACCCGGTGTTCGTGATGCTGGCCGAGGGCCATCCGCTCGCCGGGAAGGCCGAGGTGGAGCTGGGCTGGCTGGCGGCGGAGAGCTGGACGGACGCGCCGGGCGAGGGCTGCTTCGCCGACTGCTTCGCCACCGCCTGCGCGCGGGCGGGGTTCACTCCGGCGTCGATGTACGAGACCGACACCGCCTCGTGCATCCATCTGGTGCAGGTGGGGCGGGCGGCGGGGCTGTGCCGGGCGACCTTTCCGCCGACGCCGGGGCTGGTGACCCGGCCGCTGGCCGGTGTCCCGCTGAGCTGGCGCCATCTGATCGGCTGGCATCCGGGCGCGCCGGCCGCGGCGCTGGCGCCCGCGGTGGCCTCGCACGCGCGGGCCGCGCACGCGGACGCGGTGCGGCGCAGCCAGGGGTACGCGCGGTGGCTGACGGGCCGCCCGCAGTACGGGACCGCGCGCGGGGACCTGAGCCACGCGCCGCACCCGGTCCGGCCGCCGTCCCCCTCGTCACCCCTCGCTCCTCCCGCACCCGCGTCACCGCCCGTGACGCCGCCTCATAACGCGGCGACAGGGGGTATTTGACAGGTCCGCGACGAGGTCCGGGGCGGCTACGTTGACGCCAATCCGACTCCCCTCAGGAGAGACGACATGCTGCGAAGACATGCCGTGTGGGCCGCGTGTACCGCCGCCTTCACCGCTCTCGGCCTCGCGTCGTTCCCCGCCTCCGCCGCTCCTCCCCCGGCCCCCTCCGCCCCCGCTCCCCAGGTCCCCTCCGGCGTGCTGAGCGCACTCGCCAGAGACCTGGGCATCACCGCCGACCAGGCCCGTACCCGCGTGGCGAACGAGGCCGCCGGCGGGCTGGTGGCCGACTCCCTGCGCAAGGACCTGGCGACCCGCTTCGCCGGGGCGTGGTTCACCGGTGACACCTCGCGCCTGGTCGTGGCGGCGACCGACGCGGACGGCGTGCGCGCGGCCCGGGCGGCCGGCGCCCAGGCCCGGCTGGCCGAGCACAGCCTGGCCGAACTGACCGCCGCCAAGGACGCCCTGGACCGCGCCGCACGCACCGTGCGGACCGTGGACGCGGCGCCCGTGTGGTACGTCGACGTGCGAGCCAACCGCGTCGTCGTGCGCGCCGCGCAGCCCGCCAGGGCCACGGCCCTGGTCTCCGCGAGCGGCGTGGACCGCGACCTCGTACGGATCGTGAAGTCGGCGGAGAAACCCCGGCAGTTGTACGACATCCGGGGCGGCGACGCCTACTACATCGGCAGCGGCAGCCGCTGCTCGGTGGGCTTCTCGGTGACCCGCGGCACCCAGGGCGGCTTTGTGACCGCCGGGCACTGCGGCCGCCAGGGCGCCACCACCACCGGCTACAACCGGGTGGCCCAGGGCACCTTCCAGGGCTCCTCCTTCCCCGGCAACGACTACGCGTGGGTGGCCACCAACAGCGACTGGACGCCCAGGCCCTGGGTCAAGGGCCCCGGCGGACAGAACGTGATCGTGCGCGGCTCCACCCAGGCCGCCGTCGGCGCCGCGGTGTGCCGCTCCGGCTCCACCACCGGCTGGCACTGCGGCACCATCCAGCAGCACAACACCAGCGTCACCTACCCGCAGGGCACCGTCAGCGGGGTGACGCGCACGACGGTGTGCGCCGAGCCCGGTGACTCCGGCGGCTCCTACATCTCCAACGACCAGGCGCAGGGCGTCACCTCCGGCGGCAGCGGCAACTGCTCCTCCGGCGGTACGACGTACTACCAGCCGGTCAACGAGATCCTGCAGACCTACGGGCTGACGCTGACCACCGAGGGCGGTACCGAACCGCCCACCGGCTGCGACAGCACCCAGGAGCGCTTCAGCGGCAGCATCAGCAGCAACCAGCGCCTCTACCAGCCCAGCAGCACCGGCTACCAGTCCGACGGCTCCGGCACCCACATCGGCTGCCTGGACGGCCCGGACGGCGTCGACTTCGACGTCTATCTGCAGAAGCTGAACGGCTCGACGTGGTCCACGGTCGCCGAGAGCACCAGCCCAGGACCCGACGAGGAGATCTCCTACAACGGGACCGCCGGCACCTACCGCTACCAGGTGCACGCCTACAGCGGATCCGGCGCCTACACGCTGGGGCTGACCCGGCCCGAGTGAGAGATACCGCCGCGGTGAGCCCCTCGGGGCAGCCGTGCACCGCCGACGCCGCCGCCCCTCCGCCATGGGTGGCGGCGTCCGGCGTGGCGGCGGTGCGCCCGCACCCCGGTGCCGGTCCGCCGCGCCGCGCGCCGTAAGGTCTCCTGCGTGGCTACTGCGGGATGGATGCCGCCGACCGAAACGGAACGGCGGCTGTGCGAGGCGACGGCACGCGGCGACGTGGAGGGGCAGATCGCGGCGGTGGCCGGCGAGGACCTGTATCTGGCGGTGCCGCCCCAGGGCCAGGACCCGCTGCCGGTGTACGACGACCCGGCGGCCGGCGGCAAGTGCATCCCCGTCCTCACCCGCGGCATGCTGCCGCCCTGGCACCCCCACCAGCTCTTCGACCGCGTCTCGCTGGAGGACCTGGCGCAGGACTGGCCGAACGACAAGTGGAAGCTCACGGTCAATCCGGGGACGCCGTGCGCCGCCGTGCTGCCCGCCTCGGCGCCGCACCGGGCGGCCTGGGCCCGCATCCGCGCGCACGTCGGCATCCGCCCCGGCGGTCTGCTGACCACCCACCTCGGCGGTCCGCTGCACGGGCCGCTCGCCCAGGCCCTGGCGTGCGGCGCGCCGATCGCGGTGCACCACAGCGTGCCGTGGAACGAGCTGGGCGGCGCCTTCCTGGACTACGCCTTTGACGCCCAGACCCTGCACGAGCAGTGGTCGGTGGGCGACCCGCTCAGCTGGCAGCAGCGGCTGGACCAGCTGCTCAGCGGCCAGTTCGTCCCCGCGGAGGCCGAGGCGGCGCTGCGCGCGCGGGCCGGCGCGGACGCGGACGCCCCCGACGTGCCCGAGCTGGTCACCAAGTACGAGGAGCGGTTCCGCGCCGACGGGCTGCTGCCCGCCGACGGCAGTGCGGCGGTGACCTCACTGCTCGCCCTCGACCTCGCCCACGCCGTCAACCTCGTGCGCTGGGGCCTGGGCGCGCGTTTTTGCGCGCCGCCCGAGGCCGAACAGGCGGTGCTGCGGGCCGGCGCGCTGGCCCGCGAGAGGTACGCCTCGTGGGAGGAGTTCTCCGCGGGCTACACGCTGGGCCGGATGCTGGCCTTCGACAACGGCTGGTTCGGCACGGCCTACACCGAGGCCCTGCACATCCACCGCGTCCTCACCCAGGACCCGGCCTCCCCCTGGCGGGGCCTGCCGTTCGCCTGACCGCTCCGCGCGCTGCGTCCTGGGCCTGTCTTCGACGACAGGCCTAGCGGCGGTGCAGCGCGACGAGGGGGATCGTACGGGCCGTACGCTCCCGGAACTGCGCGAAGTTCGCGTCCCGTGCGATCTGCCGGCGCCAGAGCTCCTCGTGCTCGCCCTCCGCCACCAGCTCCACCCGCGCCGCGAACCGCTCCGTGCCGACCTCCACGCTCACCTCTTCCGGGTGGGCCAGCGCGTTGTGGTACCAGCCGGGGGCGGTGGGCGCGCCGCCGTTGGAGGCGAAGACGACCAGGCGGTCGCCGTCGGGGAGGTAGACGAGCGGAGTGGTGCGGGGCAGATTGCTGCGTGCGCCCAGCGTGCTCAGGAGCAGCAGGGTGACACCCTCGAAGTCACCGCCGACCCGGCCGCCGTGGGACCGGAACTCCTCGATGACACGGAGGTTGAAGGGGTTGCTGTTGACTTCTGGGGCCGACGGGGCCGACTGCTGGCTGCTCATGCGGCAGACCGTACGGCTTCACATCGTGTGAGGGTCAAGTGCGCTGCGCGGCCGACACGCGGAACTCCATGCCTGGTGGGAAGCGTTGAGCCCGCGACCGGCCGGCGCGGTCGCGCAGACTGTCAGACACCACGAGAACACCGGAGAGCACAGTGCACGACACGGTCGGGAGCGAGCACGAGCCACGAAAACCGGAGCCCGGCCGCGCGCCCCGGCGCAGGCTGCGCCACTACGGCAGGGCGCTGCGCCGCACGCCGGTCTCGATCTGGAACGACGACGTCACCGACTGGGCGGCGAGCCTGACGTACTACTCGGTGCTCGCCCTGCTGCCCGCGCTGATCGTCACGGTGTCGCTGATCGGCCTCGCCGACCCGCACGCCACCGAGGACCTGATCAACCACATCAGCGCGATCGCGCCGGCCGAGTCGGGCGACACGGTGCGCCGGGCGCTGGTCGGCATGGCCCACCAGCGCACCGCCGCCTGGCTGCTGGTCGGCGGCGGCGCGGTCAGCGCGCTGTGGTCCTCGTGCAGCTATCTGGCGGTGTTCCGCCGCGCGCTGCACGCCATGCACCGGGTCAAGGACGACCGCCCTCCGTGGCACAAGGCACCCCGCATCATGGCCACGGCGCTGCTCCTGATGGCGCTGCTGATCAGCAGCGCGGTCGCCCTGCTGGTGAGCGGGCCGCTGGCCCGCGCGGTGCTGCGGGCGGTGGGCCTGGGGGCTGCGGCGGAGGGCACCTGGAACGTACTGAAGTGGCCCATGCTGGTGTTCGTGGCGGCGGTGCTGGTCCTGCTGCTGTACCGCTCGGGCCCACCCGTCTCGCGCGGGGTACGGCAGCAGGCTCCCGGCGGTGCGCTGGCGGTGCTGCTGTGGCTGGTGGCCTCGGCGGGGTTCGCCGCGTACGCCTCCTACATCGGCACGTTCAACCGGCTGTACGGCTCGCTGGCCGGGCCCGTCGTCTTCCTGATCTGGCTGTGGTTCTCCCACCTCTCGCTGCTCAGCGGCGCGCAGTTCAACGTCGAGCTGGCGCGCGCGGCCCAGCGGCCCGTCAGCGGGCGCCGTGACCGGAAGCGATCTCCTCGACGCGGCGCGCCAGAGTGAAGTCCAGCCCGGTGATGCGGCCGCCCGCGCTGTGGGTGTTCACCGACAGCGTCAGGGTGTTGTAGCCCAGCAGCAGATCGGAGTGGTGGTCCAGCTCGTCCTGGATCTGGGCGACGTGGACGACCATGACGGCCGCCGCCAGGTGCCGCTCGAAGGTGTAGGTACGGGTCAGCCTGCTGTCGGCCGCCGACCAGCCCGGCAGCTCCGCCAGCCGGTCCTCGATCTCCTTGTCGGTGAGGGGGTCCGCCTCTGCACCCAAGCCGCTCATACCGTTCCGCCTCTCGTGTCTCAGGAGCCGTGCGCCCGCGCCAGGGGCCGTACGCGGCAGTGTCCTCGATTCCACCAGCTCGGGCCCGGCCCGCCGAGGACGCTTTCGCGCCAATGTACGCACGGGCCTGCCGTGGCCTTCCGGGCTGCCCGGGGCGCTTCTATGCTCCTGCGCCTGACGCGGCTGTTACCTACGGTAGTGGGTGGTTGAGCATGGCGGGGAGACAACGCGAGGACGCCGGGCGCGGTGGTGCGGGCAGCACCCGGCGCGCGTTCGTGGGCGGCGCGGCGGCGGTGGGCGGGGCGCTCGCCCTGGGCGCCGCCCCGGCCGTGGCGGCCGGGCGCCGGCGGGCGGGGAGCGGGAAGCCGACCGTGGCCGTCCTGGGCGGCGGGGTGGCCGGGCTGACCGCCGCCCACGAGCTGGCCGAGCGCGGCTTCGCGGTGACGGTGTACGAGCGCAAGGCGGGCGGTCTGGGCGGCAAGGCCCGCAGCATGGACGTCCCCGGCAGCGCGAGGGGCGGGCGCCGGCCGCTCCCGGGCGAGCACGGCTTCCGCTTCATCCCGGGGATCTACCACAACCTCCCCGACACCCTGCGGCGCATCCCCTTCCCCGGCAACGCCAACGGCGTGCACGACAACCTGGTCGCCTCCACGGAGGTGATGCTGGCCCGTACCGGAGGGCGCGAGGACATCCGTATCCCCTTCTCCACCATCGGCAAGCCGCCGCCCGTGCTGACGCCGGATGCGTTCCTGCGGATGCTGACCGGGCTGCTGGAGACCTTCGCGCACTCCCCCGCCCACGAGATCGCGTACTTCGCCAACCGCATCCTGGTCTACTTCACCAGCTGCGACGCGCGCCGCCTTCAGGTGTGGGAGCGCACGCCGTGGTGGGAGTACCTCAGGGCCGAGCGGATGTCGCCCAACTACCAGCGGCTGCTGGCCATCGGGCTGACCCGCAACATCGTCGCCACCAAGGCGGAGATCGCCTCCACCCGGACAGTCGGCAGCTGTGCCGAGGCGTTCATCTTCAACCTGCTGGGGCGGGGCGCGGACGGCGAGCCGGACCGGGTGCTGAACCTGCCGACCAACGAGGCCTGGATCGACCCGTGGGTGGCGTATCTGCGCTCCCTGGGCGTGCGCTTCGAGATCGGCTGGTCGGTACGGGAGCTGAAGCTGGCCGGCGGCCGGATCACCGAGGCGCTGGCCGACGGGCCGCGCGGCGAGCGGGCCGCGATCACCGCGGACCACTTCGTCCAGGCGATGCCGGTGGAGCACGCCCGCAGGACCTGGAACGCGGCGCTGCGGGCCGCCGACCCCCAGCTGGCGCGCTGCGACCGGCTGGCGACGGACTGGATGACCGGCATCCAGTTCTATCTGACCGAGCCGACACCGGTCATCCACGGGCACGTCAACCACATCGACTCCCCCTGGTCACTGACCGCGGTCGGGCAGGCCCAGTACTGGAAGAACCGCAGCTTCCCGGCGGACTACGGCGACGGGACGGTGGCCGACTGCCTGTCCGTGGACATCTCCGAATGGGACAAGCCGGGCATCCTGTACGGGAAGACCGCCAAGCAGTGCACCCGCGAGCAGGTCGCACGCGAGGTGTGGGCGCAGCTGAAGGCCGGGCTCAACGACACCGGCGCCGCGGTACTGCGGGACTCCACGCTGCACTCGTGGTTCCTGGACCCGGCCGTGGACGGCCTGGGCACCCCCCGCCCCACCAACGACGAGCAGCTGCTGATCCACCCCACCGGCACCTGGTACGACCGGCCCGCCGCCCGTACCGCGATCCCCAACCTCTTCCTGGCCGGGGACTACGTCGCCGTCGACATCGACCTGGCGACGATGGAGGGCGCCAACGCCTCCGCCCGGCAGGCGGTGAACGCCCTGCTGGAGGAGACCGGCTCGGGCGCCGGGCGCTGCGCGGTGCTCAAGCCCTACCGGGCGCCCGAGTTCGAGCTGCTCAAGAAGGACGACGCGATACGGCACCGGCTGGGCCTGCGCAACGCCTTCGACGTGGGCTGACCTGCGGGCACGAGACCGCCCGGCCCCCGTGCGGCCGCCCGGCCCGTTTTCCTGCCCACCATTGCCTGCCCCTCGGGGGACACCCTGTGTGACGATGGAGGCCAACGATGCCGATGGGGCAGCGAGGTCTGAAGGAGACGGGGCGGTGCACATCACAGGCGTGCCCTTCCTCGTCGTGCTCTGCGCCCTGGCCCTGCTGCCGCTGATCGCGCTCTTCCGTACGAAGGGCAGGTGGCGGCTGCTGTGCGGCGTGCTGGCGCTGTGCGGGGTGCTGCTGGTGACGGCCGGCTTCGTCAACCGGCACTTCGGCTACGCCGAGACCTTCGGCGACCTGGTCGGCTCCGGGCTGCGCGACCCCGTCGCACTGCGCGCGGCCGACGGCCCCGACCAGGTGCGCACCGCCCTGGAGCGGGCCGCGCGGGGCTCGGCGCAGGAAGGGGTGCTGGCCCAGCTGCCGGTGCCCGGCACGCGCAGCGGCGTCAAGGACCGCACCGCCTACGTCTACCTCCCGCCCCAGTACTTCGACCCCGCCTATGCCGGCACCCGCTTCCCCGTACTGGAGCTGGTGCACGGCATGCCGGGCGAGCCCGAGGACTTCCTGGAGACGCTCAAGACCGACCGGCGCTACGACCGCGCGCTCACCGCCGGGGGAACCGGGCCGATGGTGCTGGTCTTCCCGGACGGCAACGGCTCGCGCTGGCGCTCCACGGAGGGCGTGGACGCGGTGCGCGGGGAGCGTGCGGAAACGTATCTTGCCGACGATGTCGCGGCGACCGTGGAGCGGCTGTTCCGCGTCCAGCCGCGCGGCAGGCACTGGGGGCTGGCCGGCTTCTCGGTCGGCGGCTACGCCGCGGTCAACCTGGCCCTGCGCCACCCCGGCAAATACGGGGCCGCGGCCTCCCTGAGCGGCTATTTCACCGCCGTGGAGGACAAGTACACCGGCGACCTCTTCAAGGGCGACGAGCGCGCCAAGCGCGAGAACTCCCCGCTGTGGTGGGCCCGCAACAAGCCCGTGCCCAAGGACACCGCCTTCTACCTGGTGGCCGGTTCGAAGGACGACTACACCTGGAAGCAGAGCCCGCTCTTCCAGCGCGCGCTGCTGGAGGCGGGCGCGGACGTGGAGCTGGTGGTGCAGCCCGAGGGGCGGCACGACTACCGCGCCTGGCGCAAGGCCCTGCCCGACCTGTTCAACTGGGCCTGGACGAAGCTGCGCACGCCCGAGCTGGCGAAGGACTTTCCGGTGCAGCGGCCCTAGGCGCGGAGATCCGTCAGAAGCGCCCGGCGGCCGGCCGCGCGGCCGTGGCCGGCCGCGGTCGGTATCCGGGTGCGAGGGGGCGTCGGTTACCGTCGGCGCATGACGAGTGCTGCGGCCATACCGGAGACGGGGCAACGGACGGCGGGCGTGGGGGCGCTGCTGCGCGAGTGGCGGGACCGGCGCCGCATCAGCCAGCTGGAACTGGCGCTGCGCGCCGAGTCCTCCGCCCGGCACATCAGCTTCATCGAGACCGGCCGGGCGCGGCCCAGCCAGGACATGCTGCTGCGGCTGGCCGATCACCTCCAGGTGCCCGTACGGGAGCGCAACGCCCTGCTGATCGCGGCCGGTTACGCGCCGCAGTACCCCGAGACGCCGCTGGACGACCCGGCCATGGAGACGCTGCGGGCCGGGATGCAGCGCCTGCTGACGGCGTACGAGCCCTTCCCCGCGCTGGTGATGGACGCGACGTACACCGTGCTGGCCGCCAACGCCGGGATCGAGATGCTGCTGGAGGGCGTCGCCGAGGAGCTATTGCGGCCGCCGATGAACGCCCTGCGCATCACCTTCCACCCGCAGGGCCTGGCGCCGCGCATCCGTAACTTCCTGGAGTGGCGCGGGCACCTCCTCGCCCAGGCCGAGCGGCAGTTGGCGACGTTGCGCTCGGCGCCGCTGCGGGCGCTGTGCGAGGAGCTGGCCGCCTATCCGCTGCCCGAGGGCGGGCGGGAGGTGGCGGCCGACTCGGGCGGGCCGGTGCCGTTCGCGCTGCCGATGATGATCGAGCACCGCGGGCGGGTGCTGTCCTTCACCTCCACCATCGCCACCTTCAACACCCCCATGGACGTGACCGTCTCCGAACTGGCCCTGGAGACCTTCCTGCCGGCCGACGCGGAGACGGCCGCCTTCCTGCGCGGGCCGGGCGCCTGAGGGCGGGGCCGGCTAGGCGGCGGGCAGCCGGTCCAGGAAGCCCAGTACGGAGGAGATGCGGCCGTCCTCGGCCAGGGTGATGACGTCGAATCCGGCGACCGGCGCCGAGCCGTCGGCGGCGCAGACCAGCTCCCAGGAGAAGCGGGCGGTGCGATGGTGCCCGTCGACGGAGCCCGAAGCGGTGAACTCGTGGCCGGGGAACTGCCGTTGGGCCCCTTCGATCGCGGCCGCGAGCCGCAGGTGCCCGGCGACGTCGGCGAGCGGGTCGGTGTAGGTGGCGTCCTCGGTGAAGGCCGCGGCGACGACCTTGGCCAGCGCCGGGGAGTCGGTGGTGTTCCAGGCCTCGAAGTAGCGGGCGACGGCGGACTCGTACGGGTTCATGGCGGCCTCCGGTCGGGCAACTGCTGGTCAGGGCCGAGGCTCGGGCCGGAGTGCGCCGGCCCGAGCGCCGGTGGCTCCACCCTGCCGGGGCGGAGCGGGGGCGTCGATTACGCCGCAGGTAATGGCGTTGGCCGGGGGCGGCAGGTGTATCCAGCCCCCCTGCGTACGGGGAGGACAGCCCCCGGGGAGGACGGGGGTTCACCGGCTGTCGGCGCACCGAGCGCGCCAGAAGACTCTCGGGTATGACAACCAGCATCCAGCCGCCCCCTGCCACCGCCGCCCCGGACGGCGGACCCGGCAGCGACTTCGCGCGGCTCTCGCGCCGCATCTCCCAGGAGGGGCTGCTGGCCCGCAGACCGGGCTACTACGCGGTGCGGCTCTCCCTGGTGGCGGGCGCCTTCGCCGGTGGCTGGTGGGCGTTCGCGGCGCTGGGCGACTCCTGGTGGCAGCTGGCGGTGGCCGCGTTCCTGGCCGTGGTCTTCGGCCAAGTGGCGCTGGTGGCCCATGATCTGGCGCACCGTCAGGTGTTCTCGGCGCGCCGTCCCAGCGAGATCGGCGGCCGGCTGTACGGCAATCTGGGCATCGGCATGTCGTACGGCTGGTGGATGACCAAGCACACCCGCCACCACGCCAACCCCAACCACGAGGAGCTCGACCCGGACGTCGCGCCGGACATCCTGGTCTGGTCGCGGCAGCAGGCCCGCGCGGCCCGCGGTGTACCCGCCTTCATCGGCCGCCATCAGGCGTGGCTCTTCTTCCCGCTGCTGACCCTGGAGGGCTTCAACCTCCATGTCTCGGGCGTACGGGCGCTGCGCTCCCCCACCCTCAAGCGCAAGGGCCTGGAAGGCGGCCTGCTGCTGGCGCACTTCGCCCTCTACCTGGGCGCGCTGTTCGTGGTCCTGCCGCCCGGCAAGGCGCTGGCGTTCCTCTTCGTCCACCAGGCCCTGTTCGGCGTCTATCTGGGCTCCATCTTCGCCCCCAACCACAAGGGCATGCCGACGCTGACCGGCACCGAGCGCCCGGACTTCCTGCGGCGCCAGGTGCTCACCTCCCGCAATGTGCGCGGCGGCCGGTTCACCGATCTGGCGCTGGGCGGCCTCAACTACCAGATCGAGCACCACCTGTTCCCGAACATGCCCACCCCGCACCTGCGCCGCGCGCGGCCGATCGTGCGCGACCACTGCGCCCGGCTCGGCATCCCGTACCACGAGACGAGCCTCGCGGCGTCCTGGGGCGAGGCGCTGCGCCACCTCCACGAGGCCGGCGAACCGCTGCGCCACCGGGGCCGGGGCGGGCGGGAGCGCTGAGCGGCGCCGCGTGGGGACGGCGGCGGCGGGTAGCAGCGCGCCATGGGAGACATCCTGGTGGGCACCTGCTCATGGACGGACCGCGCGCTGGTGACCAGCGGCTGGTACCCGCCCGGGGCGCGGAGCGCGGAGGGGCTGCTGCGGCACTACGCCTCGCGCTTTTTCCTCGTGGAGGTCGACTCGACGTACTACGGGCTGCCGAGCGCGGACCGGGCGCGGCAGTGGGCCCGGCGCACCCCCGACGGCTTCGTCTTCGACGTCAAGGCGTTCGCGGCGCTGACCGGCCACAGCGTGGCGGCCAAGGCACTGCCGGCCGATCTGCGGCCGGCGGACGGGGCGCGGCGGTCCGGGCACGCCCTGGACCCGGGTGTGGTGCGGGAGTTGGGGCGGCGCTTCGCGCAGGGGGTCCGGCCGCTGGCCGAGGCCGGGCGGCTGGGCGCGGTGCTCTTCCAGTTCCCGCCGTGGTTCGCCGCGGGCGCGTGGGCCGAGGAGCGGGTCGCGCGCTGCCGCGCGCTGGTGGCGGGACTGCCGGTGGCCGTGGAGTTCCGGCATCCGTCCTGGCTCCTTGAGCCGCGGCTGGGGCGGACCCTGGACCTGCTGCGGTCCTGCCGGCTGCCGCTGACGGCCGTCGACACCGCGCAGGACGTGCCCGGCGCGCTGCCGCCGGTCGCCGTCGCCACCTCGCCACAGCTCGCGTACGTACGGCTGCACGGCCGCAGCCGGTCCTGGGGCTCGGGCAGCAAGGAGGACCGCTTCCGGCACCGCTACCGGGCGGCGGAGCTGGCGGGCTGGGTCCCCCGCATCCGGGCGCTGGCCCGGCACAGCGCCGAGGTCCATGTGCTGCTGAACAACTGCTGCGGTGACGCGGCGGTGTGCGCCGCGGAGCTGCTGGTGGGGCTGCTGCGCCAGGACGGTCTGGCGGTGCGGGAGTCCGGCACCGCCGAAAGTTATTGACCGATCGGTCTCGAAAAGCCTAGGGTCGGGGCATGGCACGGACCAAGGGATTCGATCCGGAGGCCGCCCTGCAGGCGGCTCTCGAGCTGTTCTGGCGGCGCGGCTACGAGGCGACGTCGATGGCCGATCTCGTCGAGCACCTCGGGATCGCCAGGGCCAGCATCTACGCCACCTTCGGCAGCAAGCACGAGCTGTACCTCAAGGCGCTGGAGCGCTACAGCCGCCTGTCGGACCCGGGGCTGATCGAGGAGCTGTCCCAGCCGGGGCCCGCGCTGCCCGCCGTACGGGGGCTGGTCAGGCGGTTCGCCGAGGAGGCGGCCGCGGACGACCTGGGGCGCGGCTGCTTCATCACCAATACGGCGGCGGAGCTGGCCGCGCACGACCGCGCGGCGGCCGTCCGGGTCGAGGCGAGCTGGGCCGTCCTGGAGACGGGGCTGACCTCCGCGCTGACCCGGGCGCGCGCCCAGGGCGAGCTGGCCGCCGACCGCGATCCGCGGGCGCTGGCGCGGATGCTGCTGGTACTGATGCAGGGGCTGCGCCTGATGGGCAAGTCCGGGCAGGAGCCGGGGCGGCTGCGCGAGGCGGCGGAGCAGGCACTGACCCTGCTGGACTGAGCCCGCGGACGCGCCCCGCACACCCCGGGTCCACGAGGCACCCCGGCCCGCGTCCATACCCATGCCTTTATTCAAGACCGTTCGTTCTCAATAAGGGGTTTCCTCATGACTGCAGACACCTTCCACTCCGCCGCCCGCTTCACCGGCCGGACCGTGCTGGTCACCGGCGGCGGCACCGGCATCGGCCGGGCCATAGCCCTGGCCTTCGCCGCCGAGGGCGCCGCCGTCGTGGTGGCGGGCCGCACGTCGCGACCGCTGGAGGAGACCGTCGCCCTGATCGAGAAGCAGGGCGGCCGGGGCGCGGCCGTCACCGCCGATGTGACCCGCGACGAGGACGTGGCGCATCTGGTGCAGGAGACGGTACGGCGGTTCGGCGCTCTGGACGTGGCGGTCAACAACGTCGGGGTGTTCGTACCGCCCGCGCCGACCGCGGACATCAGCGAGGAGAACTGGCGGCGGGCCCTGGACTCCAACCTGACCGGCGCGTTCCTCTCGATGAAGCACGAGATCGCCCACATGCGCGCCAACGGCGGCGGCGCCATCGTCAACATCGTGGCCAACCTGGGCGCGCATCTGCGCCGCCCCGGCATCAGCGCGTACATCGCCGCCAAGGCCGGTCTGAGCGCCCTGACCCGTAACGCCGCGCTGGACCACATCGAGGACGGCGTGCGCATCAACGCGGTCTCGCCCGGCAAGGTCGACACCCCGATGTCGACGCTGCCGGGCGAGAGCGAGCAGGAAAAGGCCGAGCGGATGAAGCGGGAGGTCCCCGCGGGCCGCTCGGCGCAGCCCGCGGAGATCGCGGCGGCGGTGCTCTACTTGGCGTCCGACGCGGCGGCGTTCGCCGTCGGCACCGAGCTGGTGGTGGACGGCGGCGTCACCGCCTGATCGCCGGACCCCGCCGCGCCCTGGCGGCCCGTGCGCCGGGCCGCCATCCAGGCGTAGACCAGGATGCCCGCGAAGAGGAACAGCACGCCCTGGTAGATGGCGGCGTAACCGGCGCCCGCGACCAGCCAGAAGGTGAAGCCGAAGGCGACCAGGGCGAGCACCAGGTCCCGTACGAAGCGGCCCGGGCGGACCTTGTCGCGCTGCCCGGTGAGCAGGAAGTAGACCTGCGCGCCGGCCGCGAGGAGGTAGGGGACGGTGGCGGAGAAGGTCGTGATCAGGACCAGGATCTCGAAGACGCCGCCCGCGCCGATCAGGTAGTTGATCAGCGTCAGGGCGCTGGCCAGGACCGCTGCCGCCAGCACGCCGAAGGTCGGCACACCGCGCTGCTTCTTGAGGAAGGCGGCGGGGAACAGGCCGTCCTTGGCGGCGGCGTACGGGGCCTGGGCGCTCATCAGCGTCCAGCCGTTGAGCGCGCCGAGGATGGAGATCACCGCGGCGGCGGCGATCAGGGTGCCGCCCCACTGGCCGCCGAACATGGCGTTGACCGCGTCGGAGAAGGGCGCCTTGGAGTCGACGAGCTTGTCGTGGGGGACGGTGCCGAACACCGAGAGGGTGCCCAGCAGGTAGACCACGGCGGCGCCGATGACGCCGAGGAGGGTGGCCCGGCCGACGTTGCGCTCGGGGTTGCGGACCTCGCCCGCGCTCATCGCCGCGGACTCCACGCCGACGTAGCTGTAGAGCAGGATGGCCGCGGCGGCCGAGAGCCCGCCGAGCGAGCCGTTGCCGCCCGCGTCGAAGGAGCCGAGGTTGTCGGGGTCGAAGAAGAACAGGCCGACGATCGCGATGAAGAGCAGCGGTACGAACTTCAGGACCGTGGCGATGAGCTGGACGGCGCCGACGTAGCGGGTGCCGGCGAAGTTGGCGACGGCCGGGAGCCACAGCGCGGCCAGCGCCACGGCCAGTTCGATGCCCTTGGTCTCCGTACCGGGGAAGAGCACGTGGAAGTAGCCCACGGCGGCCACCGCCAGCGCGGCGTTGCTGACCCAGCTCATGGTCCAGTACGACCAGGCCGAGAGGAATCCGGCGAAGTCGCCGAAGGCCTCGCGGGCGTAGACATAGGGGCCGCCGGTGTCCGGGTGGCGCTCGGCGAGCCGTCCGAAGACCAGGGCCAGCGCGATGGCGCCGATGGTCAGGACGCCGAAGGCGACCAGGCTGACGGTCCCGTAGGGGGCGACCGAGGCCGGCAGCAGGAAGATTCCGCCGCCGATGATGTTGCCCATCACTAGGCAGGTTGCGGTCCCCAGACCAAAACGGCGGGTGTGCCGGTCGTGCATGGCGCGGTTGGGCCTCTCGTCGTGCTGACCACTCGGTGGTGCCGAGCGACTGCATATGCTCTTCGACCCGGCACGCTGCACCAAATCAAAGGTTTTTGTCCTGCCCGGCGCGGTCCGTGATCGAAAATGCTTCGGAGTTGCCCGCTACCTGCCGTAGTTCGTCCTTAGCTGTCGCCGGAGCCCTCTCGGCTGTCGCCGGGGCCCGCTCGTTCCCGCCGAGCGGTATCTGCGGCCCGTCCGCCTGCTCCAGCCAGCGCCGCAGCACGCCGTGCACCGCCTCGGCGCCGGTGAGCACCTCGCCGTCGGCGGCCGGGGGTGTGAGCCGGGCGGGCCACATCAGGAACGGGCGGCTCTGCTCGCCGCCCAGCCCGCCGTGCGAGCCGATCTGCTCCTCGAAGGCGTGCACCTCGCCCGTCGCCGGGTCGTAGCGGGAGTTGACCATGATGTCGGCGGCGTGCGGGAAGCCGTCGCTGCGGCGGACGGCGTCGGCGGCGCCCGGGCCGAAGGGCGCCAGCGGGTCCTCGCCGAGAATCCGGCCGGTGTCCAGGTGGCGCTCGGCGCCGCCCGCCCCCAGCACCACCGCGCCGTGCTCGCGCGAGCGCACCAGCAGGAACCCGATGCCCTGGTGGTCGGCCAGGGTGCGCAGCAGCGCGGGATGGCGGTGCTCGATCTGCTCACGCGTGCTGCGTCCCGGCAGGTCCGGGAAGGACACCAGCCCCAGATTCCCCGAGGCCAGCACGACCGGCTCCGAGGGGCCGCAGCCGTCGCCCCCCTCGGGGCGGTGCAGCGCGGCGCGGGCCGCCTCGCGGGCCTCGGCTCCGCTGGGGCTGCGCCCGGCGCGGCGCGGCACGGGCAGCCCGCAGCCGGCGCGCACGAGATCCCCCAGGGTCAGGCCGAAGCGGTCGCGGAACGTCGCGCCCGGGCTCTGGCCGTGGTCGGACAGCAGCACGATGCGGTACGGGCGCGGGGCGTACGCGGCGGCTCTGGCGATCATCCCGATGGCCCGGTCCAGGCGGCGCAGCACCTGGTGGGTGTCGCGGTGCCGCGGCCCGGAGTGGTGCGCCACCTCGTCGTAGGCGACCAGGTCGGCGTAAACGGCGCCGCGGCCCGCCAGGAGGTCGCCGATGACGGCGGCGGCCACCACGTCCCGCTCGACCACCGTCGCGAAGGCGCGCAGCAGGGGGTACAGACCGCCCCGCTTGACCCGCGGTCTCTCCCGCCGCAGCCGCGCGCGCAGCGACTGGCCCATCTCCCGCAGCACTTCGGCGGCGAAGGAGACGGCGGTGCGGGTGGCGTTGGCCGGGTCGGAGAAGTACGCGAAGTAGCCGGCCCTGGAGCGGTTGTGGCGGCCGCGCCGGGCGGCCACCGACATCACCAGCGCGAGCTGGTCGGCGCCGCCGCTGAAGAGGTTGCCGCGGCTGGCGCCGTCGGCGGCGAGCAGCCCGCCGTGCCCGGTGCGCGCGACGGCGCGGCGCTCCAGCTCGGCGGCGCCGGTGGGGTGGTTGCTGACGATCAGCCGCCCGGTCTCCTTCTCGTACCACCGGAAGGCGGGCAGGTCGTGGTTGGTGCCGTGCAGGATGCCCAGCTGGCTGGCGCCGGTCTGGCTGGACCAGTCGGTGCGCCACGGGCTGAGCCGGTGGGTCTCGCGCAGCCACCGCGCGAGGGTCGCCATCAGGGGATTCTCACCGCTGGTGGCCTCGCGCAGCACGTCGTGGCCCAGGCCGTCCAGCTGGAGGAAGAGGGTGCCGGGCGATCCCGCGGCGGGCCGGGCGGCGCCCGCGCGGCGGCCCGCCAGCCGCACCAGCCGTCGTTGGTAGGCCTCGTCGTCGCGTACGGCCAGGAAGGCGGAGGTGGCCGAGGAGGTCGCCGACATCACGGCCGCCACGATCACGGCGGTCTCCGGGGCGGCCCTGCCGCCCCCTTCGGGGATCAGGTCCAGGGCGATCAGCAGCAGCGAGCCGTTGAGGAAGAACACCAGCAGGCCCAGGACCAGGGCGGGCACCAGCAGCAGGGCGCGCACCAGCAGCGGCCAGACCAGGGCGCTGAGCAGCCCGAAGGCGCCGGCGCCGGACGCGGCGGTGATCGCCGTGCGCGTCAGGCTCTCGCCGTCCTGGGACTGGAGGCTGACGTCGGGCAGCACCGCGGCGAGCGCGAGCAGCGTCAGGGAGGAGACCGCCCAGACCGCGATGACCCGCAGCAGGGCCTTGCTCACGCTCTTCCAGCCGGGCCGCCGCACTCCGCTTGCACCTCGCGTTTCCGCCCTCTTCGGGCATGTCGTCCAGCCTGACACAGGCCACTGACATCGCCCGTGTCCCACCCGCACGCGGCGCGGGCGGTGCTCGCCGCCGTCCATCACCGATCGTGATCGACGCCTTCGCCGACCGCTTCTTGGTCGCGGCCGCACCACGCGATGGACTGGGTCCGCACCCCGCAGAGCCCACAAGGCACGCTGCGCCCTTCATGAGTTGGGAGACCCCCATGGCCTACGCGACCGTCAACGGCACCCGGCTGTTCTACGAGGACCACGGCAGCGGCCGGCCGCTGGTCCTGCTGCACGGCTTCGGCACCAGCGGGCGCGTATGGGGCGCCCAGCAGGCGGAGTTCGCCCGGGACCACCGCGTGATCACCGTGGACACCCGCGGCTGCGGGCGCTCGGACCACCCCGCCACCGGCAACACCATCCCCGACAACGTCGCCGACCTGCTCGCCCTCGTCGACACCCTGGAGCTGAACTCCCCCGTTCTGGTGGGCAGTTCGATGGGCGCCGTCTTCTCCCTGGAGGCCGCCCGGCGCGCTCCGGAGCGCATCGGCGCGGTGGTGTCCGTGGACGGGCCCGGGTACTGGCCGTGCGAGGGCATGGCGGAGGTGCTGACCGGCCTGCTCAAGGCGCTGCGTACGGACCGCGCCACGGCCGTCACCGAGTGGGTCGCCGACTGGTTCGGACCCGCCGTGGGCCCCGCGCTGCCCGCCTGGACCGTGCGTCAGATCCTCGACTCCGGCGTCTTCATCGACGCGCTGCACCCCGACGCCATGGCCCGGGACCCGCGCGCCTTCATCGGCGAACTGGCCGTCCCCGCCGTCTTCCTGCACGGCCGCCTGGACACCGCGGTCCCCGTCGAGGTCTCCCGCACCCTGGCCGGGCTGGCCCCGCGCGGCGAGTTCCACGACTTCCCGGCCTCGGGCCATATGCCGCACCAGGAGGTCCCCGAGGAGTTCAACGCGACGCTGCGGAAGGTGCTGTCCCGCCTGTGATCTGGCCATCCGAGGTGCGTTACGGGGGACGACCCTGGCCGAACCGGGCACGAGGCGGCCTGCTGCTGGTGGCCATGGACGCCACCATCCGCGTTCGACGAGGCGCTGACCACGACGGCCTTCGTCACCGCGGCGATTGTCACCGCGGCGATCATCGCCGCGGCGACCGTGTTGGCTGTGCGGCTTGTGCCGCGGGGCTTTCGGGCGAGCGGCGGGCATTGACAGGTCCGGCGGCCTGCCGGGGGGGCGGTCCTGCATCCGCGGGCCGGTGGGGGCCGGTCGCGCCCACGCGGCGAAGCCGCATAGCGACACGGTCCCGCGCCCCTTTTCGGCTCCGCCGGACGGGTCGGACGGGCGGCGGCTCCGCCGGACGGGTCGGGTGGGCTGCGGTCCGGGGCCGCCGTTTTGTCGCTCGTCCGCGCTCTGTCCCCGTGAACTACGCTCGAAGGCGTACGTCCCGCACGAGCGCGCACGACGGAGGTCCCCGGTGTCGGTGGAGGTCACCTGGTGGGGGCACGCCACCGTCACGGTCCAGGACTCGGGGGTGCGCATCCTGACCGATCCGCTGTTCGTGGGGCGCCTGGCGCATCTGCGGCGGCGCCGTGGCGCCCTGCCGCCGCCGCTCGCCGCCCGCGCCGACGCCGTCCTGGTCTCGCATCTGCACGCCGACCATCTGCACCCGGCCTCCCTGGCGCGGCTCGCGCCGGGGACCCGGCTGGTGGTGCCGCGCGGCGCCGGGGCCGCGGTGCCGGGGCTGCGGCGGGTGGCCGCGGCCCGCGCGCTGCGCGTCACGGAGGTCGGGCCCGGTGAGGAAGTGGCGGTGGGCGAGGTGACCGTACGGGCGGTGCGCGCCGCGCACGACGGGCGGCGGCTGCCGTACGGGCCGCAGCGCTCGCCCGCGCTGGGCTATGTGGTGCGCGGCCGGGCCACCACGTACTTCGCCGGGGACACCGGCCTGTTCGACGCGATGGCCCGGGAGGTCGGCCCGTGCGATGTGGCGCTGCTGCCGGTGGGCGGCTGGGGGCCCTTCCTCGGGCGCGGGCATCTGGACGCGCACCGGGCCGCCGAGGCCGCCGCCCGGCTGGCACCGCGCTGCGCGGTGCCGGTGCACTACGGGACGTACTGGCCGATCGGCATGGACGCGGTGCGGCCGCACGAATTCCACGCCCCGGGTGAGGAGTTCGTACGCCAGGCCGGGCTGCTGGCGCCGCGGGTGCGGGTGCACCGGCTGGGCCACGGCGAGTCCGTACGGCTGGAGACCGCGCGGTGATCGCGGAGCTGGCCCGCAGCGTCCCTCCGGAGTCCACCCAGCAGGCGGTCGGCTATCCGTCGCTGTTCCTGCTGGTGGTGCTGGGGTCTTTGGTGCCGGTGGTGCCGACGGGGGCGGTGGTCGGCTCGGCAGCGGTGGTGGCCTTTCACCAGACCGCGCCCTGGGCGCTGGTGGCGGTCTTCGGCGTCGCGGCGGCGGCTGCCTTCCTCGGCGACATCGGGCTGTACTGGCTCGGGCGGCGCGGGGTGCGCTCCAGGAACGGCTCGCGCTGGCTGACCCGGCTGCGGGACCGGGCGGCGCCGGAGCGCCTGGAGCAGGCGCAGACCCGGCTGCGCGAGCACGGTGTGCTGGTCCTGGTGCTGTCCCGGCTGGTGCCGGCCGGGCGGATCCCGGTGATGCTGGCGTGTCTGCTCGCGCGGATGCCGATGCGGCAGTTCGCCCGTGGGGACGTACCGGCCTGCCTGGCGTGGGCGGCGACGTACCAGCTCATCGGGATCGCGGGCGGCTCGCTGTTCCGCAGGCCGTGGGAGGGCGTGGCGGCCGTGGTCGCGCTGACGCTGCTCGTCAGCGCCGCGCCCACCGTCTGGCGGTGGGCGCGGCGGCCTCGCCCGGGGCCGGCGGAGTGACGCGCCCGCTACAGCCCGATACCCGCGGCCAGGCCGAGGACGAGATTCAAGCCGACGGAGAGGTCGAGGCCGACGCCTCCCCCGGCGCCGGCCCCCACCCCGACACCGGTGCCCGCGGCCTCGGCGGGTGCGGCCAGGACGAGGGCGCCCACGATGAGCAGGGCGCAGGTGGCGAGGGCGGCGAGGATACGGTGAGTGCGCTGCATGGCAGGCCCTTCCGGCAGTGGTGAGTCGGGTGAGCGCGCGCGGTGGAGCGGATCCGCTCGGAGGCTTTCCAGCCGGACACGTGGAGTAACGCGACGTCACACTGAGTCACCCATCGTGGGGGTTCAATTCCGTTGCCCTGCGGGGGAATTGGCCCATGTGGTACGAGAACGGACACTCCGCACCGACCGCATGTTTTCGACAGCACAAGCGCCGGCCCCGAAGGGCCGGCGCCGGAGAACTTTCGGCTGACGGAGGCTCAGACGCAGGCCCTCAGGCCGGGGCGAGCACCCGCGAGGATCCCACCGGCAGGTCCCACAGCTCCGCGCGCGGGCGCCCGGTGGCCTCCCAGGCGGCGCGGACCCGGCGCAGCGGGTCCAGGGGGGGCTCGGCGGAGAGCAGGAAGGTCGAGAAGTGCATGGGCGCCATGGCGCGGGCGCCCAGGTCCTGGCAGGCGCGTACGGCCTCTTCGGGGTCGGTGTGCACCGGGCGCAGCATCCAGCGGGGGTCGTAGGCACCGATGGGCAGCAGGGCCAGGTCGAGGCCGGGGAAGCGGTGGCCGATCTCCTCGAACCAGTGGCCGTAACCGGTGTCGCCCGCGAAGTACACCCGGCGGCCGTCGGGCGCGCCGATCACCCAACCGCCCCACAGGGAACGGCAGGTGTCGGTCAGGGTGCGCTTGCTCCAGTGGTGGGCGGGGACGAAGTCGAAGCGGACCGGGCCGCCGGGGCCGGGCAGTTCGGCCGCCTCCCACCAGTCCAGGTCCGTGACGCGGGTGAAGCGGCGGCGCCGGGCCCAGCGCGCCAGGCCCGCCGGGAGGAAGAGCGGGGTGTCGCGGGGCAGCCGCTTGAGGGTGGGGGCGTCCAGGTGGTCGTAGTGGTTGTGGCTGATGACGACGGCGTCGATGGCGGGCAGGTCCTCCCAGCGCACCCCCACCGGCGTGACCCGGGGCGGGGTGCCCAGGATCTTGCGGGACCACACGGGGTCGGTCAGCACGGTCAGTCCGCCGATGCGGATCACCCAACTGGCGTGCCCCGCCCAGGTGATGGCGAGGGTGGTGGCGTCGGCGACGGGCAGCGGGCCCGGCTCGAAGGGCAGCTGCGGGATCTCCAGGAGCGCCTCGGGGGCCGGGCGCAGCTTGCCCTCGCGGGCGATCCGGGCCAGCGCGCGCACGCCGGGGAGCGGGGCGGTGAGGCGGTCGGTGAAGTCCCGTGGCCAGGTGCGCGTTTCCCCCAGGGGGCGGGGCGGGGGGAGCAGGTGCGGCTCGGGCAGCGGGCGGTTCTCGGCGTACGGGAGTGACTCGGTGAGGGAACGCTCGGTCTGTTCGGTCATCGAGGGGCTCCATTCGGTGGACACGGCGAGGCGGCAGCGCCAGGCGGGACCGGCGCCGGTTCGGCGGATGCGGCGGCGTGACAGAGCCTCAAGAGGGCTCATCCAGCCGGGAGGTGACGGGAGGACGGGCGGCAGGGCAGCGGTTCGGGGTGTCAGGAGGGGGGCGCGGGTCCGTCGGCGAGCGCGGTCAGCGCGGCGGACAGCCCGGCCAGCGCGCCCGCGACGTGCGGCAGGCCCAGCGGGTCGGGGGCGTCCAGCACCGCCTGGCGCTGGGCGGTGTCCGCGCCGAGCAGCGCCTCGGTGCTCAGCCGCACGCGCAGGGTGGACCCGCCGTCGCCGAAGCGGTGGCCGCCGCGCGCCGCCCAGGGCGTCAACTCGCGCTCCAGGGCGGCGGAATCGGTGATGCCGCGGGCGGCCAGCGGGCGGCGCAGCGGGTCGAGGTCGGCGTACAGGTGGCTGCCCGCGTGCGGCGGCCGGCAGAAGGCGCCGGCCGCGGCGAGGGTGCGGTAGAGGCCCGCGGCGAGCGCGCCGTGCACCCGGGCGGCCGCCGCCGTGCGTCTGCGGACGGGCTCGGGTTCGCCCAGGGCGTGGGTGACGGCGGCGGACAGCGGCCCGGGCAGCGGGGTGCGCAGCGCGGCCAGTACGGACAGGACCGCCTCGCGCAGCCGGGCGCCGTCGCCGGTCGCGGGAAAGCGGGCCAGGGCGGCGGGCCAGGAGGCGGGCACGAGGGTGGCCCGCAGATCGGTGAGGACCACGACGCTGCCGGGCAGCATCTCGGCGGGGCTGAGGACGACGGTGTCGTGCGGGTCGTGCAGCAGGTCGCGCCGGGTCTCGTCGCTGATGACCCACAATCCCTCCCCCGCCGCCGCCTCGCACACCTCGTGCAGTTGCTCGGGCGGCGGGCAGGTCCCGGTGGGGTCGTCGGCCACCGACAGCACCAGCACCCGCGGCTCACCGCCGTTGATCCGGGCCCGGCGCACGGTCTCCAGCAGCGCGAACGCGTCCGGCGCACCGCCCGATTCGGCGGATACGGGCGCGTGGTGCACGGTGCGCCCCAGCAGGCGCGCCTGCGGCGCGTACCACTGCGAGCAGGGGCGGGGCAGCACCACGTCGCCGCCGGTCGCGGCGATCAGGGCCAGCAGCAGGGCCGGTGCTCCGGGCGCGGCCAGCACCCGGTCCGGGGAGGTCCACAGGCCCCGGCGCTCCCAGTACGTACAGGCGGCGGTGCGCAGCGCGGGCGCGCCGCCGGGCGGCTCGGGGTCGGTGCGCCCGGCGGCGGCCGTCAGCTGCGCGGCGAGTTCGGCGAGGACCGGCAGCCCGGCCGGCGGGTCCGGTTCCAGGGCGGGGTCCGGGTCCGGGGCGGTCCGCTGCATCCGTACCTCCACACTCCGCGCCACGGCAGGGCAATCGTGGGCCCATCACATGAGTGCGGGCCGCGACCACCTTTGCAGATCGCGGGGGTGCGGGGGCGGGGCGACACGTCACCTCTCGCCGAGGCTGCGGCGTTTGCCGCAGCCGGGCGCGGTGCCCTCCTGCCCGGGCCCTGCGGGGGCCCGCCGTGCGTCGTCGCCGCCGGTGCCCAGGCTGCGCAGCTCCGCCTCCAGGCCGTGGCCGCGGGTGCGTACCAGGGCGGCGGCCAGCTCGGAGAGCTTGCGGTTGCTGCGCTGGGACAGGCGGCGCAGCGCGTCGAAGGCGCTGTCCGCGTCGCAGCCCAGGACGTACATGAGGATGCCGCAGGCCTGGTCGACGACGGGGCGGGTGCGCAGGGCGGTGTCCAGATGGTCCATCTCGACCAGCGCCTCGCGGTAGCGGCGCTCGCGGGCCAGGCCCGTGGCGGCCAGCTCGCCCAGCACGTCGGTGGTGGTGCAGCCCTTCTCCACCGTCAGGCCGGGGCGGAACCCGTAGACGGTGATGGTGAGCGCGATGCCGTCCCTGCGGTAGGGCAGGGTGGTGCACGAACGCACGCCCGCCTCCAGGGCCTTGGCGCGGAAGGCCGGCCAGCGGTCCTCGTGGAGCAGGTCGGCGGCGGCGGTGGTGCAGCCGCTGTCCAGGGCGGCGGGGATGGGTCCCTCGCCCGACTCCCACTGGACGCTGACCAGCTCCGAGAGGTCGGGGTGGGTGACCGCGGCCGGGGTGTCGGCCACGCCCGGTGCGGGCTCTCCCGGCTCCGCGGGATCGACGGTCACCGTCGCCGCGGCGCCGCAGCTGTCGGGGGTGCACCAGGCGGCCTGTTCGGCGAGGTGGGTCAGGCTGCGGGCGGAGGAGCTCTCCGACGCGGCCGGGGTGGCGTCGGTGAAAGGGGTCAGGGTCGACATCGGTACGTTCAGTCCCTTCGGGCCTTCTTCGGGTCGTCCTGATCCAGTCCTTCATGGCCGGGTACTGGTTCGGCTTCCCCGCAGGTCGGCGGGGAAACGACGGTTTTCCGTCGCCTGGCGCCCGTGGCGCGCTCCGACTGCCCCTGCTGCCCGCTCCCTCGGGGGTACGCGCCGGGGTCCGGCCGGATAGCGTGTGGGCATGCCCGGGGCCGAGTTCGTACCGTCGGATCTCTCCGACTTCCGCAAACGCGTCGAGGAGCTGCGCGCGGCGCGCGCACTGCCCACTGACGAGCGGCTGACCGTTTTGGACGCCGCTCTGTTCGAACTCCAGCATGTCGTGGACGTGTTGCTGCCGCTGTACGAGCGGCGGGAGCGGAGCAACGGCGCCGGTTCCCGCTCGGCGACGGAGGAACAGCGGCTGCTGCGGGCGCTGTTCCAGCGGATGCCCTTCGCGGTGGCGCTGCTGGACCCCGACGGGGCGGTGCGGCGGCTGAACTTCGCGGGCACCCGGCTGTTCGGGATGCGCGCGGGGTACGCCGCGGGCCGCCCGCTGACCGCTTCGCTGGCCCCCGAGGACCGGGCGGCCTTCCGCTCGCAGGTCGCGGCGGTGGCGCGCAAGGAGGGCGACCGCAGCCTGGTGGTGCGACTGCTGCCGGCGCCGGACGGCTCGCAGCGGGCGGGCGAGCCGCTGCGGGTGACGATGACGGCGCTGCGGCCGCCCAGCGAGCCGGGCACCTCCGTGCTCGCCGTCTTCCACACCGGCGCCGACGTGCGCGCGCCCGAGCGCCCCGCCGACGCGGGCCCCACAACGCCCCGGCACCGCCCCGACCTGGCCGAAGTCACCCTCAACGCCGAGCTGATGGACCTGCTCGACGCGATGACGACGGCGCTGCTGGAGGGACGGCGGAAGCCCGCCGGGGTGCCGGCACGGGCGGCGCGGGTGCTGCAGGACCGCTTCGCGGACTGGGTGGTGATCGATACGACCGAGGGCAGCGGCCCCGACGGCGGCGGCGGTCCCGTGCTGCGCAGAGCCGTGGCGCTCGGCCCCTGCGGCCGTACCCGGGCGCCCGTCAGCAAACCATCAGTGTTCCCGAAGCAGATCCCGGCAAGGTCTTCCCGTAGCCACCGGCACCACCCGGGACCGGAACACTGAAGCGACGTAACGAGGAAGCCCCATGGACAACCAGCTCTACGACTACAGCCCCATCGTCGAGCGCGAGCCCCTCCGGTGGCCCGGCGATGCCAAGGTCGCCTTCTACGTCGGCCTCAACCTCGAGCACTACGAGGTCGACAAGCCGTCCACCAGCACCTTCCCGGGCACGGCTCACCTGAGCCCCGATCCCCTCAACTACGGCTGGCGCGACTACGGCCCGCGCGTCGGCTTCTGGCGGGCCCTCGATGCCCTGGACCGCCATGACATACGCGCCAGCGTGCTCCTCAACTCCGATGTCGGCGACCGCTACCCGCAGATCATCCAGGCGGGCCGGGACCGCAACTGGGCATGGCTGGCACACGGCAAGAACAACTCCATCTTCCAGGCGGACATGACCGAGGACGAGGAACGCGCCTACCTCACCGACGTCGTCACCACCATCGAGCGCACCACCGGAACACACCCGCGCGGCTGGATGGGCCCGGCCCTCACCGAGACCTACAACACCCCGCGCCTGATCAGGGAACTCGGCCTCGAGTACGTCCTGGACTGGACGAACGACGACCAGCCCTACCGGCTGAACGAGCCCGGCCTGCTCAGCGTCCCGTACTCGGTCGAGCTCAACGACATCGGCCTGTTCGTCAGCAAGGGCCTCACCGGGCCCGACTTCGTCCAGATCGTCAAGGACCAACTCGACCAGCTGCACGCGGACGCGCAGGCCGCGGGCAGCGGCCGCGTGATGGCCCTGGCCCTGCACCCCTTCGTCATCGGCCAGCCCTTCCGCGCCAAGTACCTTCACCAGGCCCTGGAGTACGTTGCCCAGCACCCTGGCGTGTGGCTGACGACGGCAGACGAGATCGCCGCACACTACGCCGCGGCGACGCCACTGAAGTGAGCGGGTGGAGCGGGAAGTTCGGCCCCTGACCACGGCCCGGCGCCGAAGTGACGTGAGGCCCCAGGCGTCCGGGCGGATGCCTGGGGCTTCGGTCGGGCGTTCTGCGGGCGGGCGGCCAGACGGCGATTCGTCTCACCGCATTGCCCTCCCGGCTCGGCAGAGACCACCGCCAAGGAAAAAGGTGCTCAGCCTTATCTGGTCCTGTCCCGTAATCACTCCACGGATCATTGGCGGACCTGGTCATGAATGCAGAGGGGTTAGTTCTGGTTCACCGGCCAGACCGCCGCCGGGTCGCAGTGGGCCGGGCACGCCAGCAGGTAGACCTCGTTGCCGAGAAACAGCCCATAGGTGTCGGCATCGACGCTGTAAGGCTGCTCCGGCTGACCGGGGTGAACGGCGAATTCCATGTCTTCCGGCACCTGGCAGATGTACACCATCTCGGCGCCGCACGAGCACCTGTAGGACTCAGGATCCTGCGCCCAGGACGGTGCACCGCCCACCTTGAACTCCCGGGCTCCGAGCCCTTGCGGGTCCGGCGCGTCCACAAAGGGCTGCAGCGTCAGCGGCACAGCGCACAGGGACGGTTCCGGCTCCGTCGTCGGCAATGCGACATCGCGCTGGAGCAGCACGCGCCAGAACGGACGCGGGTAGGGCGGCTGAGGAGCGTCCCAGTAGCCGGGTACGAGGCGGCCATCGGCCAGCTCGGGCTCGGAGGCGTCATTGTGCACACGACAGTGGAAGACCAGCAGATGGTCACCTCCGAATATCTCCACGTCCGCGGGTATGTCGAATTGGAAGAACAGGGCCATGCGCTCGCCGCAAAAACACGTGGGCCATTCCTGGCCATCGGCGAGGAATGGCCAGCCGCCCACCGAGTTACGTGCCGGCCCCTCCAGTGACTCGGTCCCGACCTCGATCGCATGGGCAGGTAGAGCCATCTGCATCTTCCTCACTTCACGTACGGACATTCACTCACCCTATGGGTTTTCCTATGCCTGCTGGTCATGGGTGAGATGACCTTGAGGTGACTGGTGTGATCACAGCGCCGGTTCCGCCCGAATCCACTGATAGCGAGGGACGTGCACCCCAACGCACTGTTCGAACAGTGAACGATGGCCGCGGCGGCAGTCACGTGCACGCCGGGTTGAAGCCTTGGGCCGTGGCTCAGACCTCGCCCTGAATACGGGCGTGCAGATGCATGTCGTGCCAGCCGTCCGCATGCAGAAGCGCGCTGCGCCGCACGCCCTCCTGCGCGAAGCCGGCCTTGGCTGCCACCCGGCAGGACGCCTCATTCAGGTCGGAGTGCGCGAGTTCCAGGCGGTGGAAGCCCGCCTCGTTCAAGGCCCAGTGGGACAGCGTGATGAGGGAGCGCGGGGCGACGCCCTGCCCGCGGGCGTGGGGCAGCACCCAGTACGCACATTCAGCGAGCCCCTGGGACAGGTCCATCCAGCGCAACGCCACGCGGCCGAGGATCTCACCGTCGGCTGCGTGGACGATCGCCCACTGGGCGGCGCGCTCCTCCTGCCACTGCCGACCGGCCGCTGCGATCCACTCCTGGGCTTGCGCCCGCGAGGTGATACGGCGAATGTGCCAGCGCCGGATGGTCGCGTCCTCGAAGGCGCCCAGCAGGACCGCGACGTCATCCGCCGCCCAGGGCCGCAGCAGCAGCCCGCCATCGGACGACAGAAGCGAGGGCTGGACGGAAGCGGACAGGCTCCCTGCCGGGATGACAGGCGCAATCGAAAGACTCATGTCCAACATGATCACCGCGCCAGGAGCAGGACACCAACCCTCCCCCCGGTGCCGTGCGGAACCCCCTGCCCGGCCGGCGTCTCCGCGGCCCGACCCCGAAGATCGCTCACAGGGCAGCCTCAGGCGGCGCCTGCGCCTCGGGGCCGGGGCGCCCAGTGCCGCGGCGGCGGGGCCAGGGCCACGGCGGAGAGTTAGTCGCGCAGGGCGAGGTAGCGCTCGATGCGGTCGAAGGCGCCCTTCCATGCGTGCCCGGCGAGGAAGTCGCGGATCTCCTCGGTGGGGAAGCCGCTCTGTGCCACGACCATCAGGGTCTTGTCGCCCAGATCCTCGAACGTCACCTCGACCGTCGTCTCGATGGCCTCGCCCTGCGGCGACCAGGCCGTGCTGGCCATCACCAGACGGCGCGGCCGGTCGATCACTTGATAGACGCCGTGCTCACGGAACAGCTGGTCGCGGTCCGATCCCCAGACGGCGTTCCATTCGCCGCCCACCCGAAGATCGTTGGTGATCTCGACGATGGTGCCGTCGGGCCCGTCCGGCCCGAGGGTGAACCACACCTTCTGTGCCTCGGCATCGGTGTACGCGTCGAAGACCTCCTCGGCGGTGGCATGGAACACCCGCTCCACCCGCAGTGCGTAACTCATGGTCCTGCCCCCTTCTCCTGCTCCTGGTTCTGCTTCGGATGCCGGTTGCGTTCCAGGTACACCTCGAGTCCGTCGAGGCGCCGCTCCCACTCCTGCCGGTACATCTGGATCCACTGCACCGCGTCCTCCAGGCGCTTCGGCCCGAGGCGGCAGTAGCGGGTCCGTCCGACCTTCTCGCTCGTCACCAGCCGCGCGTCCTCAAGGACTTGCACGTGCTTCTTCAGGCCGGTGAGGGTAATGCCGAAGGGCTCGGCCAGTTCGCTGACGGACGCCGGTCCCCGGGTGAGGCGGACCAGAATCTCCCGTCGTGTCGGATCGGCCAGCGCCGAGAAGGTGCGATCGAGCAGACACTGAACCATATGGTTCAGTTTAGAGGGTGCTGGCACCTCGGGCAAGGGCCAGTCCCCTGCCTGATGCCCGCAACGGGTCCTGCAGCGCCGGATGGAGACGCTCGTTGGTCCGGTTGTCAGGGATGTTCCGGAGACCTCTGGTACGGCGCAGGGAGGGGGCGATCGCACCTTTACTGTCCGGGCGGATCGGACCGTGGCAGACCGTGCACGGCCGTGAAGTTGCTGCACGGGGGCGCATCCCGGGGAATCCACGTTGCGGCCTTCGAGCAGGTGCTCGCCCCACCCCCACGACAGCATCCCGGCCGCTTGTGGAACATGCCGGAATCTGCCTGAGGCGGTGCCGCACCGCAGGATGGGGCCGGGCTGGCGGGCTGCACTGTTGGCCCTCAGCTGATGCCTGGACGCCCGATTGGGCCGTAACCACCCTCGCGCAGACCAGGGAGGCTGCTGCTCTCCCGTGCTGGCGGCCCCGGAACCAGCCCCATCACCAGGACTGTATGTGCGGGGTCTGACATCACTGCGGAACCGCGAAGCACAGGCTCAGTTGCTGCCCGCCGCTCCGGGCACCGCTCGAAGCCCTTGGCCGCCTCATCGCCCACGGCCGTGGGGCGGCGCCGGCGCGCGGGCGCCTGTCCGGCAGATGTCAGTGCGCGGCGAGCCAGGCGGTGCCACCACAGGCGAACTCCGGCGCTACCAGCGCCACGTATCGGTAGTGGTGCAGAAGGCACCCCGGCACAACAGCGGTGTGCAGAAGGGCGGTTGTCCCCACACTTGCCCGCCCGAAGTCGTGGCCGTATCCCGAGTCACCGGCGTGGGAGAGCCTGCCGAGCCGTGCGAAACTTCCCCCCGCTCCCCCTGCATCGCTGCCACGCCGACTGGCACAGCGGGCCAGTGCGGGCAGTCGCCGGCCAACCCGGCAAGCGGCAGCGACAGGACGGTGGGCAGGCTCCCTGGCACGAGCGTCAGCCCAGAACCGGCAGGCGGGCACCCCAGGTGCCCGGAGCAAGCCGGTTCCGGCCGGATCCACGCCCTTGGCCAACGGCGCTGCACCTCGCGTGCGCTGCGCCCTCAGCCGAGACGCACCAGGAGCAGCAGGCCGCCGATCAGCAGGATGGGCAGGCCGAGCGCGCGCAAGAATTCCGGGCGGACGAACGGGCCGGGCGTGTACGGGCGTTCCAGCCCCAGCGCGCCACGACTGAAGTGCAGGTCATCGTGTAACCGGGCTGCTGCCTGCTGCCCCTTCTCGCAGCGGCGCCGGATGACGCCGCCGAGGTCCAGGAGCACCACGAGACCGATTACCACGAACAGGATTGCGATGATCACCGTCATGGGGCGAGTCTACGGTGGTGCAGACGGCCGTGGCCTCCGTGCGCGGCTGCGCCGGCGCCGCACCCGGGGGGCGTCCGGGGAGGGGTCTTAGCGGTTGAAGGCCGGCAGGGCGAAGCGCTGCACCAAGGCGAAGCCGTCCTCGCGGGCGCTCTTGCTGTTCACCGAGTAGACCACGGTGCGGGTCAAAGAGCGGGTGGCGGCGATCACCGTGTGGTAGCCGGGGCGGGAGCCCGTCTTGCCCCAGATCTCCTGGCCGTTGACGACGAACCGCTGGAGCGCCGCACCGTAGGTCGCCCCCTTGATGTCGGGGACGGTGAACATCTCTGCAAGCTGCGGCTGGGGCACAAGGCGGCCGGAGAAGAGGGCGAGGAGAAGGCGCTCCAGGTCGGCAGTGGTGGAGATCATGTCGCCGGCCGCCCACCGGTCGGACATGTTCCACTCGGTGACGTCGACGGTGCGACCGTCGAGGACGGCGTAGCCGCGGTTGTGCGGGCCGTGGATGCGCGGGTCCGGGCCGGTCGGGAAATAGGTGTGCCGCATGCCGGTGGGCCGGAAGATCCGTACCGCGGCCTGGTGCGCGTAGTCGTCACCCGTCATCTTCTCGATCAGCAGGCCGAGGACGGTGTAGTCGATGTTCTGGTAGACCTGCCGCTTCCCCGGTGTGAAGGCAGGGCCCTTGGCGAGTGCGGTGGCGACGACCCGTTGCGGGGTGAGTGTGCGGAAGCGGTTGGCGTACATCTCCTCGGTGGTGTTGCCCAGGTTCGCGCCCGGCTGCAGACCGCTGGTGAAGTTCAGCAGGTGCCGCACGGTGGGCGGCTCGGTGAACGAGGCCGGCAGCAGGCGGGGCAGGTAGCGGGAGATGGGCGCATCGAGGTCGATCTTCTTCTCGGCGGCGAGCTGGAGGACGATGGCCGCGGTCACTACCTTGGTGGTCGAACCCGCGCGGAAGCGGGCGTGCTCCAGGGCGGGGGCGTTGGTGCGCAGGTCCCGGACTCCGGCGGTCCCCCTCCAACTGCCGTGCCCGCCCACGCGGATCAGCGCCGCCGAGGTGTCCGCGTCCGGCAGGCCCGCGATGGCCTTGGCCAGGGCCTCGGTGTCGGGTCCGGTGGCCGACTGCTGCACCAGCGTCGGCCTGTGGGCGGGCGAGGCGAGGGCCGGGGTGGCGAGCGGCGCGGTGCTGAGCGCGGCGAGCAGGGCGGCGGTAGCGACGCGGGTGCGGGGCTTCATGCGGGCGGACTCCCGTGGTGGAGAGTGCGTCGGGCGTGTTCCCGAGCGGCACTCATCCTGGCGGTCACATCGTTGCGGCGGATCCTCTGCGCTGAGGAGCCCCGGCCCCGGCTCTGGACGGGGATCGCCCCTAAGGGATGGCCCGGATGCTCGACTTACCCACAGCATCCGGGATGCCTCACGCGATCAGCCCGGCCGCCTTCCCGGGCCTGGCGCTGCCGATGCATGGTCTACCGAGCCCGCAGCGCGGCCGCCGGGCACGCCCCAACAGCACGGGCTGGGCCCGGAGAACGAGCTGTTGCGGCAGGGCCAGCGCCTTGATCACGTCGGCCGCGGCGGGGCGTCTCGTCCGCGGGCAGTGCCAGGGCCGGTGGCTCAACCGCGGGTGGCCAGGCGCCGGGTGAGCCCGCGGCGCAGGCGGGCGGATGCCCCGCGCAGCGCCCCGAGCGCTCTCGTTTCGTCCGGGGCAAGTTCCGGACGGTCCGCCAGAGCCAGTACGGCGGCGTAGGGCCGTTCCCCATGGGTGAGCTTGGCCGCGACGGCGTCGCGGACGGCTTTCACGACGACCCGGTCCCCGTCGGTCTTCGCCGGAGCCAGGCCCGCTGGCCGACAGGTCACCGTTCCCGATGCGTACCTGGCCAGAGGGACGTACGAAGACGACCGTCACACAGGAGTACTTCTGCGGATGACCTGCCGACACCGCGATCAGCGGGATGACTCCATGGCTGAACACGAGAGTCATCTTTACCTCCCCATGCAACCCGCCCGCGGGCCACGGGGGACGTGATGCGGATTCCACGACGGTCACGGATTCGGCGATGAGGGCCAGCACATTGATGTAGACGGGGAGTTCGGGCAGCGAGGGGGTACTGAGGGAGAGCGTCAGCAGTTGGGCGAGGCCCTTGACGGGTATCTGCGTGTCCACCCGGGCGATGTTGAGTGGCACGGCGCCCTCGACAGGTGTCCATTCCGAGGCATGGAACGAGACCACACACGGCCCGGCGGGCACACGTGTCACATTCACTTCCGTCGTCGTGTGCGACAGGGCCTCGGCAAGGCCTGCGGCGACGGTGTCGGGGTCGGTTATCTCGGCATCGTCGAGTCTGGCGATCACGGATGCCGTGCTGATGCGTCCGTCGTCCATGCCTACGCAACAGACACCGGCGAAGAACGCGCCGTCCTCCGCGGCCGTCTGGGCCATTTCTCCGTAGACGGCGGCCATGGTCTCGCGCTGCAGGTCGGTCCCCTCGGACCAGACGAGATCCGCCATCTCCCGGATGCTTTCCGAGCGGTATGCGTCGTCGCCTTCGAGACCGAGGGTATGAAATCCGTCCGGTATCTCGATGAGGAGCTGGGTGGATTTCATCAGGACCTTCCGGGGGTTGCGCTGTTGGCCGACGCCGGATTCGTCCGCCGATCCGGGGTGGCCATCGTGAGTCCGTAGCGATCGGGCGGGGCCATATCGCCCATGAGGCGTTCCCCGGGGGAGATGACCCGCCAGCCGTCGGCCTGAGCCATGCGCCGAGCGGCTTCCGCTCCGCATCCGCGATAGTGCTGAGCGGGGACGATGAAGGCGATGTCGGGTATGTTCCCGTCGTCCGCGCACGTATGGGCCACCCGATAGTTGAGCCGGGCCCGGAGCGTGTAGCGGACCTTCCGCCCAGGGGAGTACGTCACCCGGGCCGCCTCTTCCCTCAGCCGGGGCAGCAGAGCCCGGAAATGCTGTTCCCAGCGGCTCGGATCCCGGCTCCATTCGCGTGCGAGACGCCGGGGACCGATATAGAGCCAGCCGAGAACGTCAATACGGGGCTTGCCCGTGACAAAAGCGTTCGCGATGACCAGGCAGAGGTACCACAGCACCGTGAGCACGAGGGCCACAAGGAGCACGAGCCATTGCAGTACAAACCATATGAGGAGCCAGGCCCGGGAAAGGTGTTCCGGTCCCCCACCGCCCATGTCCTGTCGGTGGTCCACGGTCATCCCTCGGTAGCGGTCTGGTACATGCCGACGCCGGCACTGACGGCGCCCTGGCCGACGAGCGGCTCCTTGGACCACCAGGACATGGGACTGTCCGTTCCAAACCCCAAGAACCCCATTGTCCCTTATCTGCCGCATAGGTAATTGCCGCCCCTCCCCCAGCTCCATCCGGCCAGGAACGAAAGCGATGGTGATCGTCTGCCGATTTCCCTCGGCGACAGAGCCCGGTCTGCGCACTGCCCCAGCAGACGGTCAGCCCGACCCCCCTCCCCCTGACTGCTCGCACGGTGCGGTCGTCCAGCCCCTGCTCACCATCGACGGCGCCGAATGGGACGGCGGTTCGGGCAGCTGGCGGCCCCTGGAGGGCACGGACGACTCCGACCGACCGCTCTCTCCTTCGCCGAACTGTCCGACACCCATCAGCATCGGCCGCGGATACACCCTCCAGGTCTACCGCTGCACCACATCCCACGAGCACGCTGCGGTGACCCATATGCAGTGACGGTCGCACAGCATTGACACGGCGGACGCCGATCGGCGCGGCACCGTGAGCCGTCGGGGCAGGCCGGGGATCCCTGGGACTGCGCCCCGCGAGAGGGCCGAGTCGGCGCGGGAGCGTTCCGTACCGCTGCGCCCGCTGCGCAACCTCGCTTCGGTCGCAACCCGGTCACCCCGTCCGATCCGCGACGGGTACGAGGGCCCAGCCCTGCGGAAACCCTTTTGCACCCGGCCCACACCGTGGGTGAAGATCCCCCCGATGAAGAACACTTTTGAAGAAACCCGGCGGATGCTGGATGCTCGTGACATACCGGGCGCCGCGCGGTCCCTGCGCCCGCTCGCCGAGACCGCCCCGCTGGACGAACTCGCGCAGGTCGTGCGCGAACTCGCCCGGGCGGCGGGTGTGAAGGACCTGGAGAAGGCGGCCAAGGCCCTCACGAAGAAGCCCTCCGACCTGCGGGCGCTGTTCGGCTTCGGCTACGCGTGCATCGAGCAGGGGCTGTCCTTCCTCGCCATCGCCCCGCTGCGTGAGGCGGTGCGGCTGGCCCCCAGCGAGCAGATGCCCCTGCTGGAACTGGTCACCGCCCTGGAGGACGAACACCGGCACGCCGAGGCCGTGGCCGCGCTCGCCGCACGGGACGCCTCCGCCGGGCTGGCCCCATGGCCCGAGCGCTACCTCCTGGTCCACAACGCGCTGTTCGCCGGTGACCTCGCGACCGCCCGCGAGCACGTCGCCCGGCTGCCCGCACCGGACGACCACCGGTGGGCCCCGGCACACGCCCGGATCAACACCCTGGTGCGGCGGGCCGACCTCGCGGCCAAAAGCAGTGCGCTGGACGGCCACGACCTGCGGGGCTGGCACTACGCGCTGACCGGCGGCTACCTGACCACCCTCTCCCCGTACGGCTTCGACGCCGGGATGACGGGCCGCTACGCCTACCTCCAGGACAGCTTCGCACTGTGCCGCACCGGCCTGGACCGGCTCGCGCTGGCACTGAACGCGACCGGGCGTGCGCCCCGCTCGGTGTCCCTGCTGCCCGGCCGCGCCAACACGATCCTGGGCCTGGCCGCCGCCGAGGTACTCGGGCTGCCCGCCGAGCCGTACACCGCGGGCCGCGGCGAGACGATGGTGGTGGCGTACGACCTCGGCGACCTGGCCGACCTTGATAAGGAGCTGGCCGGCTCGCTGCTGGAGCGGACCGAGGGACAGATCCTCTACGAGCACGCCACCTGCTGGACGGACACCCCGCCGTTGAGCGCCGACGTCAGCGCGCTGCTCTGCCAGACCGTGGTCGAGCCCTGGGGCGAACGCTGGGCGGTCACGGACGACGGAACGCGGACCGAGCCCGCCGACCCCCGCCCGGAGGCCGAGATCGCCGCCGATATCGTCCGCGCCCTCCCGGACCCCGATCCGGGCGACGGCGCCACACCGCCCGACTCCGACCAGGCCCTGGCCGCATTCGTCACGGCCACCTCGGCCGGCTGGCTCACCGGCGACCGCAGGGCCCCGTCCTCACCGGGCCCGGTACCCAGCTCCCGCTTCGCCTGACCCGGGCAGAGGTACGTGCAGCGCCTGGCTGTCCGGATGCCGCACAGCATCCGGGCAGCCGCCAGGCTCCCGGGTCCGCACTCTGCCCTGACCCGACACCGGCCAGGCCCACCGCCCCTTCCCACACGAGAGCTCGCCACCGCGAACACCTCCCCGCCGCGAACAAGCCATGGCCCAGGCCGGGGCGGGGGCTTTGACGGTCGCGGCAGTGCCAGGTAGGCCTTCGCGTCGGTTGCGGTGGTGGACACACGGTCCCCGACGAGGGGCAGAGCGAAGCCGAGGGTGGTGCAGACGGACCGCACCATGAGCGCAATTCACGCAGGCGGGCGGCCGATGACCGGGGCTTTCCACGTGCAAGGGCGCCTTCGATACCGCCCGTTGAAGCTCCTATAGATCGTCAAGCCCGTGGGCGGGGTCCATCACGACTCGGACGGTATCCGGTCGGCGTCATGATCCGGTTCTGGCCAAGCCTGTCGCGTTCAGGGTGCCGGTGCTCACAAGGTGCCTGTAGATCTCGCGGGCGACGAACCTCTTGAGACACCGCATGATGTCCTTGGTGGACATGCCCTCGGCAGTGCGTCGGGCCACGTAGTCCCGTGTCCGCTGGTCGTACCGCATGCGGACCAGGACGATGGTGTAGAGGGCGCTGTTGGCGTGTCGGTCTCCGCCGCGGTTGATGCGGTGGCGATTGGTGCGGCCCGACGAGGCCGGGACCGGGGCCGCGGCGCACAGGTGGGCGAAGGACGCTTCGGATCTGAGCCGGTCGGGGTTGTCTCCTGCGGTGATCAGCAGTTGGCCGGCAGTCTCGGTCCCCACTCCGGGCAGGGCGACGAGACTGGGTGCCGCCCGTGTCACCAGGGGAGCGAGGTCCGCGTCGGCCTCCTTGATCTCCTGCTGAAGGGTCTGGTAGCGCCTGGCCAGGCGGCGAAGTGCCGTCTTGGCCGCGCAGGACGGGTCCGCGAGATCACCGGTCGGCCGGGTCCGGGCGAGGGTGTCGATCAGCAGGCCGGTGGACAGTCCACGCAGCTTGTCTCGCAGGGCGGAGGGAGCGGTGACCATCAGAGCGCGGATCTGGTTGATGGTCTGCGTCCTGGCCTTGACCGCGCTCTTGCGGACCACGCGCAGAGCACGGATCGCTTCCACGATCCCGTCCCGGCTCTTCGGAGTTCCGCTCGCCCGGCCGGACAGGACCGCGGTGGCCGCGGCGTAGGCGTCGATCGGATCGGACTTGCCGTGAGCCCGCCTGGCCCTGCGGTCTGGGCGGTCGACCTCCACGACCGTGATGCCGTTCGTGGTCAGGAACCGGGCGAGTTCGGCGCCGTAGGCTCCGGTGCCCTCCATCCCGACCGCGACGACCTCGCCCTGGGAATGGAGCCAGGCCAGCAGTTGCTCGTATCCGGCCGAGTTCGTCGCGAAGGACTGGGTGTCCAAGTGACGGCCGACCGAGTCGATCACTGCGGCCTGGTGGACGTCCGTATGGGTGTCGATTCCGCCGATCACCGCTATCTCGGGCGCTGTCATGCTCGGCTCTGCCGTCCTTCCGTCTGAGGCCTGCGAACGGCGCGTGCTGCCCGGGCGGACGGACAAGACAGTGAAGAGGCTGGTGGCCAAGCTCCTATGAGGTCACGGACACCCGCGCGCACACGCGGTGGCATCCCTCGGGGGCCGACGATTCAACGCACAGGCAGCCGAAGCGCCAGTCAGACCCAGAGTCAGACCCCCGAGCGATGCCGCCTACATCCTCACTGTCAGACCCCGCTGCCACGCTGAGGGCATGGGGTTCTTCGATGATCTGGTGTTACCGGAGGAACCGGCCGGGTCGCGGGAGGAGTTGGTCCGGCTGGGCCCGCCCGGACAGGATGCGGGCGGGCAGCGGCCGCCCGTCGACTGGTTCGTGCCGGTGCTGGTCTCGCAGCTCACGTCGGCCGGTGCGGGGCCGGCGGCCAAGGTGATGCTGGTCGGCTGGTCGGTGTGGCCCCGGTCGCTCACGCTGCATCTGGCTGTCTACCGGCCGGTCCGCTGGCGGGGCGGCGAGGGAGGCCGGCAGTCCGGTCTGCGGGTGGGGCTGTTGCTGGCCGACGGCCGCCGGGTGACGTCGCTGGACGGGGCGCAGGATCTGCCCGTCGCCGTGACCGGTCCTGCGGAAGTGCAGGACGCGGTCGCGGCGCGGGGGCAGCCGGCCGGGCTGGTCCCGCTGGATCCCGGCATGGACGAGAGCCGGCGCTCGCTGTTCAAGACCGATGTCGACCTGTACTGGGCGCAGTTGCCGCCGCCCGGTCAGGCGCAGCTGGTGGTGGAGTGGCCGGACGAGTCCGTCCCCGAGACCCGTACGCCCGTCGACGCCGGTGCCCTGCGGGCGGCGGCTGCGCGGGCCGTGGAGGTGTGGCCGGGCCTTGAGCCGCCGGACCCGTCCACCCAGCCACGTCGGTTCGCGACGATCCAGGTGGGCGGGCCGGCGGGCTTCCTTGCCCCGCCGTTGTCCTGGCACCAGCGCAGGATGCTGCGCGAGCAGGAACAGGCCCGGCAGCGCTATGTGCCGCGGGGCGACTGGGAGGGGATGCGGTACGGGGACTGGGGCGATGCGGCACTGATCCGTGCCCGCCTGGCGGGCGGTGCACCGGCCGAGGTCTGTTCGCGGCAGGACGCCGCTCCGCTGCATCTGGCGGCGGAGCAGGGCAGCGGGGAGGCCGTCGCCGCCCTGCTCCCGCACGTCACGCGGGTCGATGCGCTCGACGACGAGGGGCACACGCCGCTGTGGCACGCCGTCTGCAACGTGGAGGAGGGCAGCATCCGCGCGCTGATCGGCGCCGGGGCCGATCTCTGGATGCCGCAGACCGGTCCGTGGTCGCCGGGCCGGCTGCTGCTCACGACTCCGCTGGCGGCGCTCGTGGCCGACCTGCCGGGTGCGGTAGCACTGCCGCAGGAGGAGCGGGCCGCTTTTGGTGCGGCGGATGCGCTCATCAGGGCGTTCGGCGAGCAGGAGTTGTGGACCGAAGGCCTGGGCATCGCTTTCGTCCGCGGCCTGGAGGAGGACGAGGTCATCCGGCGGCTCGGCGCGGACCCGGCGCGGTGTCGGCAGACCGCGGTGGAGGATGTCCCGTTCGACGTGACGGACGTGGAAGCGTCCCTGCGCTTCGTGGGGGTAGCCGGTGTGCCCGGCAGCCCCGGCGGCTGCGTGATCACGCAAGAAGGGTTCATGCCCGGCGATGCCGCCGTCCTTCGTGCGATATCGGCGGGGACCGCCGCCTACGGGGTGTACTTCAACGCCGCGGGCGGCACGCAGGGCACCCTGGCCCGCGACGGCGAGCTCGTCGAGCATGAAGAGATCGGTCTGCGGCCAGATGAGGCGGCCCCGCCCGCGCACTGGCATTTCCGCTTCTGGCAGCGAGGGGCCCGCATCCCCTACGACGCGAACAGCCTCGCCTACGCCTGCGCGGCGGCCGGGCTGCGGATCGGTGACGGGCGGACGGCGGTTGACCGTCGCACGGCGCGTCGGTGGGTGGAGTTGCCCCCGGGGCTGCGGTGCTGGCAGTAAGGGTCCGTGTCTCGCCCCCGGCCGGACGCGCATTGTCTGCCACGTGCTCCCCATGCCTGCTGAACGGAACGGCGCGGGGGACCTATCCGCGGTGCTGGGTGGCCCTCATAGCGGAGTTACGAGGGCACCCCAGCACCTTGCCATCGCACGCGTCAGACGACGTGCGCTGATCCGGCCGGTGTTGAGGCGCAGCTCTGATGTATACCTGCGCCGCCCCCTTGCTGCGGAGGCAGCTGGTATAGAGCCCGGCTGCGGGTCCCGGGCTGTTGGGCCCATCTACTACCGGTTGTTGTTGCGTTGGGCGCTCTGCGCGAAAGGGGGCTCGTGTGCTGTTGCCGGGGTGTGGTGGGTGGGCTGTATAGAGGGTGTGCCGGTGCTCCCCGTACCGCGGTGTGTTGCCCCGCCCCGGCTGTGCCGGTCGTGCCGCCGCAGCTCTCTCGTGGCGCTCGTGCCGGGGATGCAGGGCGGTGTTCAGTTCGCGGAGCTGAGGGTGAAGGTGTGGGTGCGGGCGTAGGGGGTGAACCCCAGGGACTCGTAGAGGCGTTTGGGGGCGGGGTAGGCGGCGTCGCCGCGGGCGGCGACGGTGGCGCGATGGCCGCCGGCGTGGGCGAAGGCGTGCAGGACCGCGGTGCACACGGCGCGGGCCAGACCCAGGCGGCGGTGGTCGGGGTGGGTGCCGACGGGTTCGAACGTGCCGGTCTGGGTGGCCGGGTCGTACCAGCCCTGGCAGTAGGCGACGGCCTCGTCGGCGGGTGAGGTCACGATGAGGTCGAACTCGGGACGGTACGGCCAGGTGTCTCTCATGCGGGCGTGGCGGTCGGTGGTGATACGGGTGGAGCCGAAGGCGGCGCGGTGTGCGGCCGCGCGGCCGGCCACGTCGGCGGCGCTCTGCTGAGCCCGGATCGTGTAGCCGTCGGAAAGGTGGGGAATGTCGGGCAGAGCGTCGAGGGGGCGGTCGAGGCAGGTCATGAACGGACCGCCGTCAGCAGGGGTGTATCCCCGCTGCCGCAGCGCTTTGACCAGGTGGGGTTCGGTGTCGGCCACGTCGATCGTGAGCGGGCCGGATGCGGTGTGCTCGGCCCAGTCGAGGACCTCGTGGGCCAGGTCGGGGTGGTCCGGGTCGACCTGGAGCATGAGCGTGCCGGGCAGGTCCAACCAACCCCAGGCCAGCGTCCGTTCGCCTTGGGTCCAGACGGCCGTCGGGCAGTCGTCGGCACGATCCAGGGCCAGGCACCAGTTCCAGGTGAGGTCGCCTATGTGCCGGTAGCCGGTGGCCGGGTAGGTGCGAGTGGCCAGGTCCTGCATGGCACGCAGCCCGATGGGGCCGGGGTGGTGATGGCGTTGCATGAGCGTCATGGTGTCGAACGGTTGTCGGCTGGGCAACGGGGTATTGCGCGCGGCGGGGGGTGTGGGCTGCCGTGCCGAGTGGGGGTGGTGGAGTGGACGGAGCGGTCCACTAGCTGGGGGGCGAGTGCGGCGGCTGTTGAGGGCGGGCGGGCCGCCTGGTGCTGGGATGACGGTCTGGCCGGACTGAACGTTGGGCTGCCTGACGGGGCCAGGTAGTCCGCCCGCGGACAGGTTCGTTGGGTCCCTCGGCTGGGGTGGGGACATGGGTAAGTCGCGGAGTTGGTCAGCCGTTCCCCTCTGCGCTATGCGAACGGGAAGCACCGGAGGACGGTGAAGGAGTCGTTGCCGGTCTCGGTGAACAGAAGCTCCCGTACCCAGAAGGTTCCTTGGGCGCGGTGTCCCGCCAGCGCGGCAGCGCACTGCGGGCCGTTCCCGCAGGTGCGGGGATGTGCGACGGTGACGTGGGCGGGGAAACCCAAGGATGTCATGGGCGGGGACAGCAGTTTGCGGCGCAGTTGCGCCCATCCTCCGTGCGTGTCGTGCACCGCGACGAACACCCCGCCGTGGCCCGCGTCCTGGGCGAAGACCTCGCCCAGGACCAGCGGGAAGGGTGCTGTCGTGGCGCAGCAGCGTTCGGCCCGCCGCACAAGGAGCGCTTCATCGGCCGTCTCCTCGGGATAGGCGACGGTCACGTGCGCCGGAACGGTGCGGGCCGTCACGGGGTCCCAGGCGTACCGCCACCGTTCGATCCGCTCGGCCTGCGGCCCGGTCAGGACCACGCACAGATGCCGCCTCATGGCCGCAGCGTAGGGGGGTGGCTCTTCTGTAGGGAGCGTCTCTGTAGGGAGCGTCGCAGAAGCGGCGATACGGCCGCCGTCGCGAGATGGCACCGGGAAGGAGTCCCGATTGATCACGGATCCGACGATCATCCGGATTGGCCAGGTCGTACAGCTCGGCCACAGCGGCGAGCGGGGGGCCGCTCGCCGTCAGTTCGCGGAGATGTGGGACGAGATCGGCGGCGAGCAAGGGGACGCCCTACAGCGTTGCACGCTGGCGCACGCGATGGCCGATGTGCAGGACGACGCGGTGGAGGAACTGCTCTGGGACCGGCGAGCGCTGGCGGCCGCCGACCTGATCACCGATGCGCGGGCCGCGCAGGCCGGGATGTCGCTTCCGGTGGCCGGGCTGTACCCCTCGCTACACCTGAATCTGAGCGAGTGCTATCGCAAGCTGGGCGATCTCGACCGTGCTCGTGAGCACCTTCAGCACGCACGGGAAACGATCGGCGCGCTGGGCAACGACGAGTACGGGCAACTGATCAGGAATGGCCTGGAGCAGGCGACTGAACGGCAGCACTGACCTGGCATCGGCGACCGCAGAAACAACCCCCGGCAGCGACAACCCACCACGACGATCTCACTCGGGGAGAGCTGCACCCCCGCGCAGTGGTGCCCTGCTGGACGCGCTTGGGGACTCCGGCGCGGTCCCCGGGTTCGCCGTCGGGCTCTGGGGCGAGCGCCATCGGGCTTCTGGGACGAGCGCCGTTGTCTCGCCGGGCCGGTGTGCTGGAGCCGCGTGAGGGATGCGCTGGGGCGCGGTCAGGTCCGCCGCTGGAAGGCCAGTCCGTTGCAGGCAAAGGCCCGCAGGCCCGGATCGCTGTCGTCCGGGCCTGCTCCCGTCGTACGGATGAGCTTGGCCCTGGCCGGGAGCGGCGGTGAAGCTGCGGCCGGGGCCCGGCTGCCGCTGCGTCGCGTGCGGGACCGTTGTGCGTACGGCTTGGCAGCGCAAGGGGCGGGTGCGGACGGGGAGTTGAGGGGGCGCGAGGGGTGGGCAGGTCGAGGTCAGTCCAGGGTGTCGAGTGCGGCCAGGATGTCGGCCGGTTCGGCACGGACGGTGTAGTCGGTTTCGATGAAGGCCCAGCGGATGGTGCCGGCGCGGTCGATGACGTAGGTGGCGGGCAGCGGGAGGGTGCGGGCGTGTCCGGCGTTGACATGTTCGAGGTCGAAGCCCAGGCGGTCGTAGAGGGCGCCGAGTTCGTCGGAGAGGTCGAAGGCGATGCCGTACTCGTGAGCGGTGCGGGAGCCGAGGTCGCTGAGGACGTCGAAGGCGAGCTGTTCCTTCTCGGTCAGGGTGAGGGATTCGTCGGGGATCTGGGGTGAGACGGCGACCAGGCGGGCGCCGCGGGCGGTGATGGCGTCGTGGTGCTGCTGGAGGGCGCGCAGGGCGAGGTTGCAGTACGGGCACCAGGCGCCGCGGTAGAAGGTCAGGACCACGGGCCCCTCGGCGAGCAGGTCCTGAAGGGTGATCTGCTTCCCGTCGGCGGCGGGGAGGGTGAAGTGCGGGGCCTGCGCGCCGACGCCGGGGGCGTGGTGTGCCAGGCCGGAGGCGGCGAGGTCGCGGGCGCCGCGGTCCATGATGTCGAGGATGTCCGGGGGGAGTTTGCGGTGCCCGTTGTCGTAGAGGTCGCGCAGTTCGTCCTTGAGGCTCACGGCCGCTGTCCTTTCCCTGTGTTGGGAACGCCAGATCTTGGAACGCTTGTTTCAAGATGACAGGTGAACGGCCCACGGGGCAAGGGCTATCTTGAAATCGTCATTCCAAGAAACCGGGGGTGGTGCACCGTGCCCGACATCAAGCATTTCGACCCGGATACGGCGCTGGAACGCATCGAGCGGCTGTTCTGGCAGCACGGCGCGGACCAGACATCGATCCAGGCCGTCGCCACCACGACAGGCCTCAACCGCTCCAGCCTGTACGCCACCTTCGGCGGCAAACACGACCTCTACCTCGCAGCGCTGCGCCGCTACCTTCGCCTGCGCGCCCAGCCCGCCTTCCGCCAACTCGCCGCGGACGAGCGGGGCCTGCCCGCCGTCCACGACTTCTTCACCGGGCTGATCACCCTGCGCTGCTCGGGCGAGTACGCGGGCCTGGGCTGCATGGTCGTCAACGCCCACAGCGGCTCCGAACACACCGCCCCCGCGGTCCGCGCCCTGCTGGACGAGCACCACCAGCAGCTGCGCGACGCACTGTGCGCGGCACTGGAAACCGCCCGCGCCCGCGGACAGCTGTCCGCACACGTCTCGACCGAGGCCGCCGCCGAGGCACTGGTGCTGCTCGCCTACGGCGTCAACCTGCGCTCGCGCGCAGGCGCCGAGGCCGGTGTACTGCTGCGCACCGTGACCGCGGCCCTCGCGCCGCTGAGGGCGGAGGGCCGGCGCTTGGGGTGAGCGGCCGCGGGTGCCGGCCTCCGCAGCCGGTGTCGGACCGTGCCGAGTCCGGTGGCGCGGGTATGCCGCACGTGTGTCTGCGTAACATGTGCGTGCGTACGGAGCGCCAGAAGCCGACTTGGGCCTGCGTACGGCTCGTACGTACGCAGGCATAGCGATTGGCTGCCGGGACAGCAGGAGCCTGTCGCGACATCTGTGGTGATCGCGCGTGGCGGCGAACGACAATCGGGGCACGGCCGCGATGTCGTCTCCCGCCCCGGTGCCGAACGCCGCCGGCGTCCTGCGCGCAGTACACCGACCAGTTGCCCGCCCAGCTGGCAAACCTGACCGGCCCCCGTCAACGGCACGGTCGACCTGCCCCTGCATGTGGTGTGGTCGGGGCTGCGTTCCTTCGATGTGAGCCGCCCCAAGACACTGATGAGCCTGAACCGCACGGTCCTGGCCGGGAAACCGCGCCAGGGCCTGGAGCAGCTCCTCGACTCCTCGACCGGAAGCTGCTGATCAGCCAGTGGCCCGTACTCCGCACCCTGATCAGCCGTGTGATCCGTGACGTGCGAGAGGCCCGCTTCCCCGAGCTCACCGCTGCCTGGACCGCGGAGGCTGCAGGAACCTGACCGGTCCGCCAGGACCATACAGTCAGCGCTCCCCCGGCCCCGGTGACTGCACTCAAGCCCTTCCCGGAAGTGCAGTTGGGCAAGTTGGGCACCGCCACGCTGCGTGCCCCCTCCTTCAGGCCGCAGGGGTGTCGTGGCTGATGCGCAGGTCCTCGCGCATGCGGGCCCGGAGCACGGCCAGGGCGTCGTCATAGCTGCGTCGTCCCTCCAGGTAGACCGGCTCGGTGGCCATGACGCCCTCCATCACCCGGTCCCGGTGGCGGGAACGTCTGCCCGAGGGGAATTGCGTGATCGTCCACACGGGCGGGTTTCCGGGGCCGCCAGCAGGGCGGCTGCGGTAACGGGGCGCCGGCCGTGGGGCAGTGGCGATTCCCGCCCGGGAGCTATCCGGCGCAATGCGGAGTGGCCCGGAGCGGGGAAAGTCATGCTGCGGATCCTGTATGATCGTCTACGTAACTCCGGTGCACGACACGGGAGTCACGCGTCTGTGGTCCAAGGCAAGACGCCCGCCAGCCGGTGGGAAATGCAGGTGCAAGGCCTGCCGGGCGCTCCGCATGGCAAAAGGCCCTGTACTCGGTTCGAGTACGGGGCCTTTGCTGTGGAGTTCGGCAGGGGCCGGGGGCGGGCGCGTTGCGCGGCGTCTGCCGGGGCGGTGATGGTGAACAGGGCAGCGGCCGTTACGCGCGCGGATGCCCGTCGTAGGGGACGGCGTTGCATGAGGCCGGGGCGCTGGCGCGCAGGGCGGGGCGGCCCTGTCGGTGCGTCAGGGGGCGGGTTCGGCCTCCAGGTAGCGGCGGCGCCGCGGGCCGGTCACTTCGAGTGTCTGCCAGCCCATTGTGCGCAGAGCTGCGGCGCAGCGTTTGAGCGCCGGGTGCTCGTCGTACTGGGCGCCGCTGCCGGGTGGGCCGAGCCAGTGGATGTGCGCGGTGTGCGGCTGCTGGCCGGGGGTGACGCAGTAGCCGGTGGTGGTTCGTGATCCGTCCGGGGTGATCTGGGAAGGCGGGATGCCGGCTGCTTCCAGGATCAGGGCGATGGTACGGACGGGCTGGGCCCGTTCCCACGGTGTGGGGCGGGCCGTCGCGTCGGCCGCGCCTAAGTAGGTGAGGCGGCGGGCCTCGCGCAGGCCGGAGAGGGCCGTCGCGAGCTGGGCGGCCCGTTCTTGCGGCGGCAGGGCGGGCAGCGGGACGGCTCCCGTGGCGGGCTGGAAGATGCCGGTACGGGGACCCGGCTGCGGCTGGGCGGAGGGCGATGGCGGGTCGTGGTCGGCGGGCATGGTCCTCCTTGCCGCCGGGTGGAGCGGGGCTTGCTGGGTGCTTCCACTGTGCCAGCCGTCGCGCCGGGCCCGGGCGTCTTCGTCGTCTCCCGCCCGGGGAGGCGGGTTCGGGCCTGGGCATCGCCCGGCTCAGCTGCCTGCCCCGGGAGCGGCGGGCCCGGCGCGTACAGGACACCGCTGTCGGACGAGGAAGACGCCCCGCCACCCTCGTTCCTCGGCGCTCCCCTCCCCCGCAACTTCCCAGCGCAGGCGGCGGTCCGAGATGGCTTCGTGCACTCCCAGCAGCAGCGTTGGGCGATCTGGCGGGTGGAGGCGCCGGGAAGGCGTACGAGAAGTGATGCCGGTTCGGGGGGCGGCTTGTCGCCGGCGGGGCGGTGGGCCGTTGTAGCGGGGAGGCTGGGGGTCAGCCGGCTGGGGCGGGGTCGAGGTGAGCGGTGTCGCCGAGGCTGACGAGCCGGCGGCTGCGGTAGTAGTCGTCCTCGTGCAGCGTGGTGATGCTGCCGGAGCGCGCCTGGAAGATGACGTAGTCGAGTGAGTCGATCGGCATTTTGATCCAGGACGCGACGACGAAGGTCAGGGCGAAGCCATGCGTCACGATGATCTGGTGCTCGCACGGGCGCTGTAGGATCTCGTCCATGGCCGCGTAAATGCGCTGTGCCAGTGCCGTGTTGGTCTCGGCGCCGGGCACGCCTTCATCGTGCCCGCTGCGGTCCCCGGTGGCCGGCGGCGGGATGAAACGCTGGTCCAGCCACTGCTGCGGCTTGCCCTCCGCCTGCCCGAAGGACTTCTCACGGAGTCTGCGGTCCAGGACGGGCTGCACGCCGAACGCCTCGGCCACTGCTTGGGCCGTCTGCCGGGTGCGCTGCAGGTCGGAGGAGAACAGTTCCACCGAGGCGCCCTGCGGGACGCGGGCTCGCAGGGCGTGGGCGATGGAGACGGCGGCGCGCAGGCCGGCGGGGGTGAGCTGCGAGTCGTACCATCCGCCGACGACTCCCTCGATGTGGTGCGTCGCCTGCGGGTGTGTGACGACGTAAACGGTGCGCATGGGGTATGTGCCTTTCGTGTAGGTCGCGTCCTGGCCTCGTACCATCTTCGCCCCGGGCGCCGTCGGTCCGGCGGGCACCGAAGCGGGCGAGGGTGAGGATAAGGATGAGGGTGACAGCGTCGGGCCATCGAGCTGTCCCCGATACGCCGCCCCCGTCGTGGTCCTCTGGGACCTACAGAAGCAGGAGTTGAGCTGTCCACCCCTCCTTGCCTCGCCGGCTCGGCTTCGCCTCTCACGTTCTTGTGCCCGGTCGCCCGGGTGTCCTGTCCGGGGTCGCTGGTGGGAAAGCGCGCGGATCCGGCGTGGCGGAGCGCCCGCCGGTGCTCGCTCTGTGGTGCTTGCCTTCAACCGGGAGCCAGTTGGGGTTCCGGTTCGGTTCAGCGGCGTGCCGCGCCGGAACGTGGCATGAGGTCCGGGCAAGGGTCGCGGCGGTGCGGGACGCTCGCAGTGCCCGGGGTACGCGGCGCACGGAATGCGGTGAGCAGGCTCAGCGAGGGCGTTGCCGCTGCCGGTCCCTGATCTGCCGACGGGCAGTCGACCAGACCTCCTCGAACGAATCGGCCGACAGCCACTGCGGATCGTGCCCCTCCCACTCGGAAATGGGCACTTCCGCGGTCAACCCGTAGACCTCCTCGTACTCGGCCAGTCGGCCGATGTGCTGGGCCTCCTGCCATTCGGCCAGCGAGGCGGCGGCCAGGACCGTACTGCCGGGCTCTCGCAACTCGACCTGCCGTATCACCTGTCCCTCGGCGTCCAGCTCGAAGTAGAACCAAATGTCCTCCTCGTCCCACCAGCAGCGAGCCCAGCGCATCACGGGGTCACCTCGTCGAAGGGCTCGTCGTGCCAGCGCCAGCCGGCGGTGCCGTCGCCGTGGAGGTGCAGCATGAACTCGGCGACCGGGCTGCCGTCGGGGAACGTCAGGGTCAGGGCACTGCGGATCCGGGCGTAGCAGGCATCGGCTCGCTCCCAGTCCTCTGCGTCGAGGGCCTGCTCCTGCGCGGCGAAGACCGGGCGGAACGCTGCGAAGCCGGGCAGGGTCTCAACGTCGGCGTGAATCCAGGGCATGCCGGCGCCGGTCACGGTCAGCCACGCGATTTCTTGGTCGCCGTGGTGGAGCCGCCAGATGCTGCCGGCGGTCAGGTGCGGGGTGGACATGGCTCCATGATGGCCATCGCCACTGACAAGCGCCGCAAGGGGCGTGGTGCGTTCCCGGCGGTGCGGGGAGGAGCGGAGCGGACGTCACGTACCGACCGACTTGTTCAGGACCGCCCCTTCCCGCCGTGGCGAAAGCTAGCGGCCGTCTGACCGGCTGGGGTGTGCAGCTCCGTTCGCTTCACACCGCCAAAGCCCGGTCCGCTGGTTTCCTCGGTTTCCTCCTAACCGTTGGGCGGGAGGAAACCAGTGGTGGCGTCAGGAACTGGTGGTGTTCTCCATGACCGTCTTCTCAGCGCATTGGAGAAGTTCGCCGAGGCTGATTGGACGGCTGGTTCCGCCGTAGTTCTGCAGTTGGAGTCCGCCGTCCCATCGGGCCTGCCAGACGTCCTTGTGGCGGTTTTCCCATTCGACAAAGCTTCCGGGCGCGTCCTGCAGGAGTTTCAGTTCCTGCAGGAGGACCGGCAGAGTAGCAAACCCGCGGTCCGGTCCTGTGCTGCGGCTCTTCGTCCTGGTGTTGTCGTAGCGCATTTTGAGGAAAGGCACGGGGGTGCGGTCGAGTTTGGTGGGCCGCAGCATCGTTCGGAGTCTTTCCTGAGCCTCTTCTTGCGTTTCGGTTCCTGAGAACTCGCAGCGGTAGCCGGGAATGACGGCATAGGACGCGGCATGGAGGTCCGGGAATCCCTTGGCCAGGTATCCATGCACGCCGGGAGGAGCGACCGCGACGGTGTCGAAAGGCTGCCCGGGGTGGGTGAACCCTTCGATGGGCACCAGACTGCGCCCAGGGGCGGTTGCCTCGGCGGTGTGCTGGCGTGCGAACTCAAGTAGTGCGCGTACCAGGTCCGGGTCGCAGTGGTCCATCACGTTCACCTGGAACAGGTGCTCGCCGTCTTCGGTCAGTGCTGCGAAGAAATTGAACCGGGGGTTTGGTGACCAGTGCCACGCATGAGCAAGGCCGTCGAGCGGCGCGGCACCGGGGAGACTGGAAATGCGGTCAGTCAGATCCATGTTGGCCTCCCTCCCCTGTTATTGCTATGCACTGATTGCAGGAATGCGTAGGGCCGGTGTCCTGCTGGTACGGCGCATGTCGTTGTTCGTTCCTGGTTGCGCGGTCCGCATCGTAGTCGGTGCCGTCGGCCTGCCGGTTCCGGACGAGCCGGACTGCGCCTGAGCGGCAGGAAGCCGGCGTCCGTCGCCCGGATCCGGGCGTGAGAGGGTCATCTGCATGATCGATTCCTGGGCCTTCGGTGACGGTACGGAGGCGATGTCGCCGGATGCGGTGCTGGAGCAGCTGGGCGAAAGAATCGCCGCAGGGCAGTTGGAGGCGTGGCTGACCAGTTCGTCGGGGCGGCGGCTGGCCGTGGTGACCAACAGCGAGCGGGCGATGGTGATGTTGCCGGAGGGGGACGACGACGCCGGCGGGCACGCCGTGGATCCGGGGGCCGACGGCTGGAGCGACGGCTTCGTCCTGGCCAACGGGCAGCATGACGCGTACCCGGATGCGGACACCGTGCCCGTGCAGGAGGCGTTCAGGATCGTCGGGCACATCGTCGCCGTGGGCGCCCCGCCCTGCGATGCGGGCTGGGTGGTCGACCGCTGAGCCGGGCGGTGCCGTCGCCGGGCCCGGGTGAGGGCAACCGCGAGGTGGCGGGCAGAGCGGCGGTCGGGGGCGGCTGTTTGCTGCTGTCGGCCCGTCGGCTCCGCCTGGGACGGTGTCAGTGCGTCTGCTGGGGTGGGTGTTTGCCATGGGTGCGCCGCGCCGGGCTGCGCTGTGCGTCGGTGGCGCAAAGTTGGTGTGGTGGGTGGGTGGCCGGTCTGTGCCCGACGGGCCTGGGCCGGGCCCGGCGTACGGGGCAGCGGCGTCGCGCACCAACGTCCGGGCGGGCTGGCCCAGGGCCGGGCCCGGCGTACGGGGCAGCGGCCCGGTCCATGCTTGGGCGCCGCTGTGGGGCCGGCAGCGGCGCAGCGGCCGTCGTTTCCGTGGAGTGGAGGGCACATCGCTGTTGTCCGTGCGCAGTTCGCCGGGTACGGGACGGTCGCATCCGGCCGTCCGCGCGCGGCGGCGAGGCGGGCTATCAGGTGCGTTCCAGGACGACGACGGGGATGTCGCGGATGGTCTTGTGCTGGTAGTCGTCGTAGGCGGGCCAGGCGGCGGTCATGGTGCGCCGCATGGCGGGCTTTTCGGCGGGGGTGGCGGTGCGGGCACGGACGGTGAAGCGGTCGGCCTTGACCTGGACCTGGGTCTCGGGTGGGCCTGGAGGTTGAGGTACCGGGCGGGTGGGGTGTCGGAGCCGCCGTTGGAGACCACGAGCAGGAGGGCGCCGCCGTAGGATTGGTAGATGAGTGGGGTGCTGCGCTGCTGGCCGCTCTTGCGGCCGGTAGTGGTGATGATCAGGGCGGTGGCGCCCTGCCGGTCGTGGCCCTCGGCGCTGTCGGTTTCGCGGTAGCGCTGGACGTGTTCGGTGCCGAACAGTAGGAAGGCTCTTTTACGGGGTCGGGCGGCCGGTCGTACTGATGCTGTGGGCCATCCTCGCCCGCGAAGGGATCTGGCATTGCATGCGCGGGTGCTCTGTTGCGCTCATCGCGTTGCGTGCCCGGCGACGGCTGCGGGTGCCGCGATGTGGGGTGGGGCGGTGGGGGCTTTGCCCCACCGGCCCGGGGTGGCGTGCGGGTCCGGCTGTGGGGCAGGCGGGTCAGGGGTGGTCCGGGGCGGCGGCCAGGGCGGCCAGGGTCTGGGTGATGGCGGATTCGGTGGGGGCCTTGGTCAGGCCTGCGGCGGCGAGGGGGCCGGTGCCGTCCTCGAGGTCGAGGAGGGCCAGCAGGAGGTGTTCGGTGCCGACGTAGTGGTGGCCCAGGCGCAGGGCTTGGCGGAAGGCGAGTTCGAGGGCCTTGCGGGCCGGGGCGTCGTAGGGGATGAGGTCGGGGACGGGGCCGGCGGCGGCCGGGGGCAGGGCGGCGGTGGCCGCCTGGCGGACGCTGTCGAGGAGGACCTTTTGTGCGGTGATGGCCTGGGCGGCCATCGCCTCGGGGTCGGCCAGCAGCCCCAGGACCAGGTGGACGGGGCCGATCTCGTCGTTGCCGGCCGCCCGGGCCTCGTTCTGGGAGGCCATGACGGCGTTGCGGGCGCGTTCGGTGAAGCGGCTGAAGCCCTGGCCGGGATCGAGGTCGGAGGGTTCGCCGGACTTCTTGGCCACGAAGCGCTTCTGGGCGGCCTGCTTGGTGACGCCCATGCTCTTGCCGATGTCGGTCCACGAGGCGCCGGAGCGGCGGGCCTGGTCGACGAAGTGGCCGATGAGATGGTCGGCGACGTCCCCCAGGTGCTCGGCGGCCAGGACGGCGTCGGTGAGCTGCTGAAGGGCGTCGGCATGGCCCTTCTTGATGGCTTCGATGAGGTCGTCCAGGCGGACCGGGGTGGTCATGCGGAGAGGATTCGTCATACGTCAACCGTAGGTTGACGATTGAGGGGTCGTCAACCCTTGGTTGACGGGCGGGATGGGTGCGGCTTGCTGGGCGGGGGTGTGCGGGCGTCGGCCCTGCGGAGGGGGTGGGGGCGGGCACTATCGGCCGGGGCTGGAGGGCGTCAACGTGCTGGCAGGTGCTGGGAGTTGGCGGCGGGATGGACAGGGCTGCCGCGGAGGGCTTGGCGTTGTCTGGGGGTTGGCTGGTGGTCGGCAGGGGCGGAGGTGGGTGGCGGGGTCGGTGGGGGCAGTGGGGGCGAAGTTGTTCCGGGGGGGCGTGGCGGTGGCGGGTGGCCGATCGGGGCCACGGACCGCGGAACTGCGGGGCGTAGGGGCCGCAGGGTACGGGGGCCGCGGTGTGTTGGGAGCAGGGCGGTGGCTGCGGTGCGCGGTGGGCGGGGTCGCGGTGGTGCGGCCCCGTCGACAGTGCGGTGGGGCGTGGGCGTTTGCCGTACGGGGCGGGGCCGGGAGGGGGTGGTTCGCAGGGGGTTGCGGGGTCGGTGACGAGGTGTCAGGGAGGTGGCGGCAATCCCCAGTTCTGGGGATGGCTGGCCCGGTGGGGGGCTTCGATACTCGAGGGCAGGAATCCAGCGGGATTCCGTGCGGGTGAGGGAAGTCAAGGGGGATTTCGGATGCGTATGTGGATGCGGTTTCTTCGGGCTGTTGCGGTGGTGGCGCTGGCCGTTGCCGGGCTCGCGGTGACGGGGGCGGCCGGCGCCGCGGCCCAGGAGCGTACCGGCGTACAGGTAGCCGGGCCGGCGGGAGCGGCCGCGGTGTACGGGCCGTACGCCAGCTACGAAGTCTGCTGGGTCGCAGGCAACCAGGGGCAGCAGGCCGGGCAGTGGCAGTCCTTCTTCTGTGCGCAGAACGGCACGCCGCAGTGGTGGCTGTTCACCACGCCGTAGCCGTACGGGCCGGGGGCTGAGCCCGGCCGGATCGGCGCGCATCGTCTGGTGAATGCGAACGTACGGCGCCGGGGTGCCCTCACCGGCGTCTCCCCCGCTTAGGCGAGGCCGACAGCCTGAGGAAGGAGCCGCTGAGGCGGGTCCGTAGCCCTGGGGGGCCCGCCCTCCGCGGGCGGGGCGCGCGGCGTCTGGTGCGTGCGCTCGCGCGGCGGGGCCGACCGCATACGGGGCGTACCCGGCCGGGCCCGGCAGCGCAGCGATCGTGCGTGCGTGCTCCGGCCCTTGCGCGGCGGATGGTGCCGCGCGAGCACACCTCAGGGCGTTCCGTAGACGGGCCCCCGCGCGATTCCGGCGCGGGGGCTTGCGCATGCGTCTGGCGACAGCTCATCGCAGGCACCGGGGGCGTTGGATGTCACCGGTGCCCCGGCCCCTTCGGGCACACCGGGGCCGTGGGGTGTGCCAGGAGGCGTCGGGGGTGTCGGGGGTGTCGGGGGCCTGGTAGGGCACGGTTGTCCCGTTCCGTCGGCGCCCGGGGCAGACGTGACGTGGGAGTCGGGGCGGGTGGTGCGGTAACGGGCAGGTGGGGGACGGTGGTGGGGTCAGGAGTGGGCCAGTGGCTGGTGCCGGAGGGGTTAGGGGTTGTCGATGGCGTAGCGCCGATAGCCGTCCGGGCCACGGCGGGCGACGTCGGTGGCCGAGCCCTGGATATGCACCCGGTCGCCGTCGGGGCCGGGGCCCTCCAGGAGGTGGTCGCCAATCAACAGGGCGACGTCACCCCGGATGTAGGTGTGTCACCGCGTGAGGTCGATGGGCACGCCCAGGGCCAGGAACTTCTTGTGCGCCACGCGCCGATCGTCCTCCGTCACCGCCGCGCCCGGGCGGGTGACGGAGGACGACTCCCGGTTCGAAGAGGCGGCCCACCGCGGCGAAGTCGCCGACGTTGAAGGCCCGGCCGAAGAGGTGGGGGATCTGCCCCGGGCGGGAGGCTGAATCGGTCCGGGGCAGAGCGGAGTTGCCATGGGTGACAGCAAACGTCCGGGCAGGACGGTCAAGCGGAACGCCGCGGTCCTCGTCAAGTCCCGGGGACGGATGGGGCGCGGGGTGTACGGAAGCCGAGGCCGTGGGGGCTGCTGGATGCAGGCCGCACCGGCCGGAGGTGGACGGTGGCCCGGAAGCTGTTCGGGCCGGTGCAGGGCAGCGGTGGGAGCGCTGGGCGGGGCGGACGCTGGAGCGCGGGCAGGGCACGGCCAGCGCGGGACCGTACGGGCAGCACGCACGGCCCGAGGCGGCAGTGGTCCAGGCCGGTGCAGAACTGGTAGCAGGGGCACCGTGCGGGGCGGCGGGTGGGGTCCGGGGAAATCGGCTGGACGGGAAGATCGTGCTCGCGTTGGGTGGGCGCATGACTGAACTGCGTACCGACCGTCTGCTGCTGCGCCGCTGGCAGGACTCCGATCTGGGGCCGTGGGCGGCGATGAATGCCGATCCCGAGGTCCGCCGACATCTGGGGGATGTGATGACGCGGGAGCAGAGCGATGCGTCGGTGGCGTGTTTCCAGGAGGAGTTCGAGCGGCGGGGGTATGGGTGGTGGGCCGTTGAAGTGCAGGAGAGCGGTGAGTTCATCGGCTTCGCCGGGCTGGACGCGGTGGAGGAGGGGCTGCCGTTCACCGGGGTGGAGATCGGCTGGCGGCTGGCCCGCAGCGCCTGGGGGCACGGCTATGCCACCGAAGCCGCGCGGGCCAGTGTGGAGTTCGGCTTCGGCACGCTGGGGCTGGACCAGATCCTTGCCATCACCACCGCCACCAACCTGCGCTCGCAGGCGGTGATGCGGCGGATCGGGATGACCCGGGATCCCGCCGATGATTTCGAGGACCCCAGCGCGCCCGAGGGGCCGCTGCGCCCGAACGTGCTCTACCGGCTGCGGGCCGGAGCGGTGCACGGGGAGCCGGGCGGGCGGGGCTGAGCTGACGCGCTCCGCGGCGTGGACGCCGGGGATTCCCGGCCACGGCCGCAGCCGACCCGGGCAGCCGCCCCAGGCGGTCTCCCCGGGCGGCTTCCTGTTGCGGCGGGATCGGCCCGGCCGGGCCCGGGCCCCCGGGCCTTGCGTTCCCTGCGCGGGCGTTGGCAGTCCTTTGCCCGTCCGGCGGCAGAGGCCGGGCCGTATCCGTATCCGTGCCCGTGTCCGTGCCCGGGCCGGCGTTTCCAGGGCTTCCGGAACGCGGCCCTGCGTACGGGCCCCTGCACCCGGCGCGAGGCCGGCGTACCAGCGGATGCGCAGCGCGACGCGGCGCAGCCTGACCCGGCGCAGCGCGACGCAGCGCATCACGCCAGGTACGGCGAGGTGCGCGTGACCACCTCCCCGAAGCGCGGTGCACTGCCCGAGATCACCGTTAGCCCTGCGGGCAGGGCAGGGCAGTTATAAGGCCAAGAGCAGTACCCCCTACGCCCCCTACCCCTTGCGCAGAGGTGACTTCAGCGGGCGGACCTCCGATTCTGCTCCCACCCGGGCCACCGCCGCCGCCAGTTGCTCTTGCAGAGCTGGGGGCAGCGGGTCGCCTTTGACCGTGCCGACCAGGTCGCGGGCGAGGTAGTGGAGTTTGGTGTTGCTGTTCTGTGAGGTCGCCACCAGTGCCCTCCAGGCTCCTTCGGCGCTCAGGGCGAATGACGCCATCAGGATGCCGCGGGCGAGGTCGATGACCGGGCGGGTCCTCATGGCCCGTCGTAGTTGGACGAGTTCGTCGCGCAGTTCCTGCGTGACGTCGTCGGTGGGCGCCTCGTCCGGGCCCGGGCAGGCGAACAGGGGGCGCATGCCGCTCAGCCTCAGCAGTCGCTCGACCGCGTCGCTGGTGGCGCTGAGGTCAACTGTCATCGAACGCTCCAGGGCCCAACTGCGCAGACTGAGCAGGATGTTGAGGGCGGAGCAGTCGCAGAAGTCGACACCGCCCAGGTCCAGGTCGATACCGCTGACCGCGCGGTCGAGGGCGTTCCGCAGGGCCTGCTGGAACTGCCGACTGGTACCAAGGTCGAGTTCCCCGGACACCGTCACGATCGCCCGGTCGCCGTCGGAGCGGACGTCAAGTGACAGCCGTTCGCGCGACTGCGCTGTCGGCATGGGGACACCCTGGTCCCGGCTCGCGGTGCCTACGGCACCCCAGGGCGCAACGTATGCAGGTTCCGGCATGACCGCCTCTCTCCGGCCGACGCTCCCCCGTTTCCTGACTCCAGGCTCACCCCAGATGAGAAACACGTCAACCAATACACGAAAGGCTGTGCATGTTTTTGTACACACGAACTCCCGGCCGTACCCTTGGGACATGGGAGGAGTGCCGGAGCCGCATACGGGATGGACGTTCCTGACGAACCATGCCCGTGTGCTGGCCACTATCGCCGATGACCACAACGCCCGCATCCGTGACATCGCCGCGCACTGCCGGCTCACCGAGCGCGCCGTCCAGAAGATCATCTCTGATCTGGAGCAGGACGGTTACCTCTCCCACATCCGGGCCGGGCGCAGCAACACCTACCGGATCGACCCCAGCAAGGTGCTGCGCCACCCGGCCGAAGCCGGGCTGACCGTGGCCTCCTTGCTGTCCCTGCTCATCCAGGACGAGGCCGCGCGCAGCCAACCCTCGGGAGCCACCGGCAGCCCGGCAGCGGAGTCCGAGCGGTCCCGGTGACGTCAACTCTCCGCAAGAGGCGGGAGATTTGGCGGGAAGTGGTGGCCATGATGATGTCGAGGGTCCTGACGGTGGTTGACGTCCGAGCGGCAAATCGAGGTGCGTCGGCAGCTCGCCGGGGGTGACCTGACACTCGACCTGACACTCCATCGCGGCGGCGCGCCACCGCAGCGGGTGGCCGCGCCGTCGACGCAGCGGTGCGGCCCCCGTCGTGACGTAGGTGCGTCTCAGCCGTCGGTGGCCGTGCGGGCCACCGCGTACGAGTGGGCGCCGGTTCCGGCCAGGGCGCCGCCGGAGACGATCAGGTACTCGTCGCGGATGGGGGTCCCGTTCAGCCAGGACTCGAGGATTTCGCGGGTGCCGGCGGCGTAGCGGGCCTGTGCGGAGAGGGTGGATCCGGAGATGTGCGGGGTCATCCCGTTGTGCGGCATGGTGCGCCAGGGGTGGTCGGCGGGGGCGGGCTGCGGGTACCAGACATCTCCCGCGTATCCGGCCAGTTGGCCGCTTTCCAGTGCGTGCCGGACGGCGTCCTGGTCGACGATCCTCGCGCGGGCGGTGTTGATGAGGTAGGCGCCGCGCTTCATGGTGGCGAGCAGGCCGGCGTCGAAGAGGTGCTCGGTCTCAGGGTGCAGCGGCGCGTTGATGGTGACGACGTCGCAGTGCGGGACCATGTCGGCGGCCGACTCGTGGAAGACCAGGCCGAGTTCGTCTTCCAGGGCAGCCGGGAGCCGGTGCCGGTCGGTGTAGTGCAGCCGTACGTCGAAGGGGGCCAGGCGGCGGAGTACGGCGAGGCCGATGCGCCCTGCGGCGACCGTGCCGACGTGCATGCCCTCCAGGTCGTAGGAGCGCGCCACGCAGTCGGCGATGTTCCAGCCGCCGGACACGGCCACCTGGTGGGCGGGGAGGTAGTTGCGGACCAGCGAGAGCGTCATCATCACGACGTGTTCGGCGACGCTGATGCTGTTGCTGTACGTGACTTCGGCGACGGTCACGCCGTGGGCGATGGCGGCGTCCAGGTCGACGTGGTCGGAGCCGATGCCCGCGGTGATGGCGAGCTTGAGGTTCTTGGCCGCGGCGATGCGGTCCGCGGTGAGGTACGCGGGCCAGAACGGCTGGGAGATCACGACGTCCGCGTCGGGCAGTTCGCGGTCGAAGACGGAGCCGTCGCGGTCCTTGTCGGAGGTGACCACCAGGGTGTGGCCGCGGCTCTCCAGGAAGGCGCGCAGGCCGAGTTCGCCGGAGACGCTGCCCAGCAGGTGTCCGGGGGTGACGTCGCTGCCCAGGGGCGTGGGCGCCGACTGGCCGTCGGGGTAGCGCTCGATGCGGGGCAGTTCGTCGCGGGCGTAGGTGGCCGGGTAGCCGTCGCCGGGGTCGTCGTAGAGCACGCACAGGACCTTGGCCATGGTGGGACTCCTCGCTCTGATGAGGCGGGATGCGCGGTATGTGCTCCACGCTGCGGGCCCGGCCCCCGAGGGGTCAAAGCGAACTCTTCTATACGGTGCGAGGCATCGGCTATGAGCCCAGGTGGCGGCGGAGCAGCGCGTCCAGGGCCTCACGTACCCCCGCCTCGCGCGCGACGGCCAACAGGGCCCGCACCATGGGTGATTCGGGTTGCCGTGCGGCGGCCACGAGGCCGACGCGCGGGCCGCGGGCAGGGCCGGTCAGTCGTACGGCGCGCTTGCCGGCGGGGATGCCGAACATGTGCAGCCAGGCGTGCGAGACGACGCTGGACCATGGGCCGGACGCCAGGTGGGCGTAGAGGCCTGCGACGGTGTCGGACTCGACGGCGGGCTGCGCCCTGGCGCCCTCGGCGGCGAAACTGTCGTCCAGGATGCGGCGGTTGCGCATGCGCGGCGAGAGCAGGCACAAGGGGAGCGCCGCGGCCTGTGCCCAGCCCACTTCGCCGTCCGTGGCGTGCGGCCCGTCGACCGGGGTGAGCAGCACGTAGCGCTCCTCGTACAGTGGAAGGCGGCGGACGTCCCGCAGGGTGTCGTCGTCCATGTACGTCAGCGCCGCGTCGATGTCCAGGTCGGCGAGGCGGCGGGTGATGTCGCGCGAGGACAGCGATTCCAGGTTCGCCTTCGCGGCCGGGTGGCGGGCGCAGAACGGGGTGGTGAGCAGTGAGGCGACGGTGAGCGCGGTGGGGATGGCGCCGAGGCGCAGGGTTCCGGTCAACTCGCCGCTCAGCGCGGCCAGTTCCTGACTCAGTGCGTCGCGCTCGGAGAGCATGCGGTGCGCCCAGGCGAGGACATGCTCGCCTTCGGGCGTCAGGCCCTGATAGCGGCTGCCCCGCCGGACGAGGGGGACGCCGAGCTCGGCCTCCAGCTTGCGTATCCCGGCGGACAGTGAGGGCTGGGACACGAAGCACGCGGCGGCGGCACGGGCGAAGTGCCGCTCGCGGGCGAGCGCGACCAGGTATTCCAGTTGTCGCAGCACTGCTCCCCCGAGGTGTTGGTGCCGGGTGGCGGCCGATGGGCCTCCGGTGCCCCGTGGGGCCACGGGTGCCACATCGGATTCCCGTCAGATACGGCAGGAAATACGCATGATAGGTGGCAGATACGAAGGGAATTCACCTGGCCGTGCGCGCGAAGCGGGCCCCGGGAGGGTGCCGGGGCCCGCTCCGTACTTGTGGGCGCGGTCAACTACAGCGAACGCGAACCGGGGGCGGGGAGCGCGGCGGAATCTCTGTCCGCGACGGCGCCACCGCGGTTCACCACAGAACGGGAACGCGCTCCGGAATGATGGCCATCCGGTTGGGGCACCACGCGATCTCCTGCGCCGGAACGGCCAGCCGCAGGCCGGGCAGGTGCTCCAGCAGGGTGGTGAAGGCGGTCTCGGACTGGCGGCGTACCAGGTGTGCGCCCGGGCAGTGGTGGCGCCCGTAGCCGAAGCGCAGATGGGGGTTGGGGGCGCGGGTCAGGTCGAAGGAGCCGGGTTCGCTGAAGGCGTCCGGGTCGTAGTTGACCGCGTCCAGGGAGAGCAGGATCAGGTCGCCCTCCTTGACGGCGACGTCACCCAGGGTGGCGTCCTCGGTGACGAAGCGCGGAATGGCGTTGCCCAGCACCACACTGCAGCGCAGCAGTTCCTCGACGCACCGGGACATCCGCTCCGGATGCGCATGGACCTCGTGCATCACGTCGGGGCGCATGAGGAGGTGGACGGCCGCGGTGCCCAGGAAGCTGGCGAAGTCCTCGTAGGAGGTGACGAAGAGCATGGCCGCGATGTTGGAGAACTGTCGCTCGTCCAGGCCCTGTTGGGGGTCGTTGAGGTCATTGAGGTCGGCGAGGCGGTCCAGCAGGCCACGGGGCTCGGCGGGACGTTCGGTGGTGTGCTTGTGCATGTAGAGGCGCAGCTCTTCCCAGTTGTGGGCGAGCTCCTCGTCGGTGGGCGTCTTCATGGTCAGGTCGAGGGCGGAGCGGTCGGCCAGCCAGCGGAAGTCCTCCATGGGCAGCCCGAGCAGCCGGAAGACGCACCGGGCGGCGACCCACTCGGCGAAGTGCCGCTCCAGGTCGCCCGGCTGTCCCTCCGCGACCATGGCGTCCAGGCCTTCGCGGGTGATCTGGGCGACCCAGTCGGCGGGGAGGTCGGGCTGGTTGCGGCTGAGCGCTTTGAGGAACTCGTCGCGCAGCCCGGCGCGCTGGAGGTGGTTCATGGCGTCCAGCAGCTCGGGGGCCAGGATCGGGGCGTCCTGAATGGGCCGGTTGGGGATTCCGAGGTCGGATCGGGCGTACTTGCGGTCCCGCAGCACGTGCTGGGCCAGTCGGTAGCTGGTGACCAGCCAGGCCTCCCCGCCCGAATTGGTGCTGACCCTGGCCACCGGGCAGCGGCTCTGCAGGTCGAGCAGCTCAGGGGCGAGCCGGTCGCCACGGTCGCTGAAGGGGTAGTGCGGCAGGGCCTGTTGGCCGCCCGAGGGCGTGGTAGGCGCGGCGGACTCGGGCGCTTCGGATGCCGCAGAGAAGGGGCAGGAGCCAGGAGCTGCGGCGGATTCGGAGGGCGCGGGGGACGGGGAGCCTGACGACACGGGGCCGGGCCTTTCTCGTACGGGAGGGGAAGCGTGCGATGGCGGCAGGAGGTGCCGGTTACCAGCGGACCGGCAGCCGGGCGGGGGCGCGCAGCGGCGTGGTCTCGTCCCAGGGCAGGGTCTGGGCCGGTTCGGCAAGTTCGAGACCGGGGAGCCGCTCCAGCAGCACCCGCAGGGCAACGCCCAGTTGGAGCCGGGTCAGCTGGGCTCCGGTGCACGCGTGCGGACCGTGCCCGAAGGCGACGTGCGCGTTGGGGGTCCGCGTGAGGTCGAGGGTGTCGGGGTCGGTGAACGCTGCGGGGTCCCGGTTGGCCGAGGCGACCACCGGTACGACCGCATCGCCGGCCCGGATGTGCTGCCCGTGCAGCGTGAGGTCCTCTTCGGCGACGAGGATGTTGATGGCGTTCATCAGGGGGACGTACCGCAGCAGTTCGTCCACCGCGGCGTCCATGCGCTCGGGGGCGTCGCGCAGCGCGCCCAGCTGGTCGGGGTGGGTGAGCAGCACCAGCAGGGCGTTGGCGGTGTGCTGCACATTGGTCTTGTAGCCCGCCATGAGCATGGTGACGACGAAGCTGACGACGTCGTCGCGGGTCAGCTCGCTGCCCGGACGGCGGCTCTCGGCGAGCAGTACGCCGATGTAGTCCCGTTCGCGGGCGGCGCCGCCGTGACCGCCCTCGCGCGGCGCCTCGCCTTCCTTTTCCTTGCGGGTGATCAGTTCGTCCGCGTAGTCCTGGAGGGCATAGAGCGCCGTGAGCACTTCCTCCATGGTCAGGCCGGCGGCGCTGAGCAGGGTGAGGGTGTGCGGCAGGTAGCGCTCGCGGTCCTCGTAGGGCAGTCCGACGGTTTCGCACAGCACTCTGAGCGGGAGCGGTTCGACGAGGGAGGGGATGAGGTCCGCGGTGGGGCCCGCGGCCACCATGGCGTCGATGAGTTCCCCGGTGATCGTGCGGATGCGGGGGATCATGAACTCCAGGCGCTTGCGGCCGAAGAGCGGCAGTACGGTACGGCGCACACGCTCGTGGTGGGCGCCGGTCATCTCCAGGAACGTGGGCAGGCACGGCGGGGGCGCGTCCTCCCCCTCGCGCGGCGGCCAGGCGGAGAGCAGCGGCCGGATGAGCCGGGGGTCGGCGAAGGCGGCGCGTACGTCCTCGTAGCGGCTGAGCAGCCAGCCGGTTTCGCCGTTGGGCAACTGCGCTTTGACGACCGGACGTTCGGCCCGCAGGGCGGCGTAGGCGCAGGGCGGGCCAGGGGTGCCCGGATCGGCGGCGGGCACCGGTATGGGGGTGTCCGGTGCCGTGGCATCCGGCAGCGGTGAGCGTCCGCCCTCGTCGGTCGACGCGACAGAAGCCATGGCTTCTCCTTCTCGGTAACCCTCACTGCGTAAAGATCCTGCTAAAGCGTTAGTTGAGGGATTTATCATCAACAGTCCTGCAATTACGGGGTGTTCGGCTGCCGACACTGAACGTTCCGCGTGCCCGATGTCAAGATCAGCACTGCGGCCACGGCAGTCGGCGCCACGCAGAACATGCAGATCAAGACGACTTGGCACGCGGCCCTTGCGCCACCGGCGCCCCGGCGGGCCGTACGATCAGCCCCGCTGCGGCCGACCGGGCCCGGGGAGCAGAAAACCGGCCAGGAACGTCAACGCGAGCATCGCGGCAGCGGCCCAGAGTGTGCTCTCCATGGCCCCGGTGGCCGCTGCCCCGCCCCAGGTCCCTCCGCCCGGTGCGCAGCCCTGCGCGCACGCGCGCGCCGAGAAGAACACCGTGCCCAGGACCGCGACCCCCAGCGCGCTGCCGAACTGCTGCACGGCGGTGAGCACACCCGCGGCCGAACCCGTCTCGTGGGGCTCCATCGCTTCCAGGACCGTCCGGAAGTACGGGCCCATCACCAGCCCCATCCCCGTGCCGATGGCCACCAGCGCCCAGGCGCCGTGCCCTGCCGTCATCCGCGTACCGGCCAGGTGCAGGGCGAGGACGTACCCGCCGACGCCCAGCGCCATGACCACGACCCCGGCCTGGACCAGCCGGCGGCCGTACCGGCCGATGGCCACGGTCCGCTCCAGCAGCTGGACGAGGACCGTGCCGAGGACGGTTCCGGCGGACCAGGGCAGCATCGCCAGGCCCGCGTCGAGCGGCGAATACCCCAGCCCGGACTGCAGGTACAGGCTCAGCACCAGAGAGAAGCCGGCCACCGCGGCGAACAACAGGGCCCCGGTCGCCAGACCGCCCGCAAAGGCTCGCTTGCGGAACAGCCCCGGCAGCACCAGCGGGTCGCCGCCGCTCCTGGACTTGCGTACCTCGTACCAGCCGAACAGCGCGAACAGCGCGGCCCCGGCCGCCATCAGCGCGAACGCCCATCGGGGCCAGCCCAGTTCACGGCCCTGCACGAGGGGGAAGACCAGGGACAGACAGGCGAGGGAGGCGAGCAGGACCCCCACGAGATCGAGCCGGGCCGGTGTCGTGTGGCCCGATGCGGGCAGAAAGCGCCGGCCGCCGAGCAGCGCGAGCAGCCCGAGCGGCAGGTTGACCAGGAACACCATGCGCCATCCGGCCCCGAACAGATCCGCGTCCACCAGCCAGCCCGCCAGCACCGGTCCGCCCACGTAGGACAGCCCCATCACCGGGCCGAACATCGCCAGCGCCCGGCCCACCTCCCGCGCGCCGAACATCTCCTTGATCAGGCCCAGCCCCTGCGGGATCATCACCGCGCCGAACAGGCCCTGCAGCCCCCGCCCGGCGATCAGCACCCCGGGCGAGAAGGCGAGTGCGCACAGCAGCGAAGCGGCCGTGAAGCCGGCCGCGCCGACCAGGAACATCCGCCGCCGTCCCGCGACATCCCCCAGCCGTCCGCCGGTGATCAGGCCGACCGCCATGGCCAGCGCGTACGAGGCGCCGAGCCACTGCATCACGCTGGCGTCGCCGCCCAGTTCGGCGCGGATGGACGGCGCCGCGACACCGGCCAACAGGGCGTCGAGCATGTCCATCGCCTCACCGGCGAGCAGGACCAGCAGCGCCGCCCAGCGCCACCGGTACGGAGGGGGCTGGGCAGGGGCGACGGACGCGTGGGGCGCAGCGGCCGTGCGCGAGGCGGCAGTGACAGCGTCATCAGGGCAGACATCGGACATGGGGGTCTGCCTTCCCCACCGCATCACCAAAGAGGCGGCCACTTCTGATCTTGGCGCAAAGTGCGCCAAGATCAGGAGTGTTGGCCGGAGACCGCGGCCGGAGACCACGGCCCGAGTCGGCGGCGGGACGACGGCGTTCGATAACTGAGCGGCCTTGCCGACGTCCCTCAGCGGAGCGCTCCGCTCAGCGCCTCAGCCCCGCAGATGCCCCACCACCGACCGCATCGCCCGCTGCACCGCCTCCCGCGACTCCTCGGTGTGGTCCAGGGTGTCGAACCCGTGCTGTCCGCCGGGCACATCCACCACCTCCACCGCCGCCCCGCACTCCCCCGCCGCCGCCAGGAACTCCTCCACCGTCGCCGCGATCTGCGGCATCTCCCGCCCCACTCGCGTCAGCACTACGGGCAGCTGCCCCGCCAACCGCACCGCCTGCGCCGGCTGGAACCGGAAGCCGGACAGCCCCCAGTTCGGCAGCGGCGCCAGAATCGGATACGTAGCCGCCACACACCGCAGCCACGGCGCCGGCGCCGCCAGCCAGTCCGCCGACAGCAGTCCGCCGCCGGAGAAGAACCACAGCGCCACCCGCTCCCCGTCCACCCGCGGATCCGCCCGCACCAGCTCCACCGCTCGCTCCACGTCCTCCGCGGCGCGCGCGTAGTCCCCCAGCGAGTACAGCCGGTGATCCACCGTCACCCCCACCGCACCCATACTCGCCGCGTACCGCCCGTAGCCGACATACCCCGGCCAGTCGCGCGGGGTGGGCTCCGCCCCCTCCGGCACCGGCCCGCCGTGCACGATCACCACCGCAGGAAACGGCCCCTCGCCCTGCCCCTCGGGCACGTACAGATCCATCTGCCCCACCCGCTCACGGGCCACCTCGGGTACGTCCAGCACGAACGGCCGGCGGTTCGCGGTCGGCGCCTGGTCAGGGTCCGTCAGCCGCCGCCCCTCACCGGACGCCGCCCCCAACAGCACCTCCACCAGTTCCTCGGGCGCCGACAGCATCGGCCAGTGCCCCGTCGCCAGCTCGAAGAACCCCACCTCGGGACGGGCCAGCACCGTCAGCCGCGGATCGCCCAGCCCCACCAGCGACTCCACCAGCGCGATACTCGACCCATTGGCGGTGCACAGCACCCCGGTGGTGGGCAGCCCCGCGGCCGCTCCCGTCAGCTTCAGCGCCCCCGTCAGCGTACCCAGCGGCTGCGGCACCGCCCGCTGCACCAGCTCCTCCAGCACCTCGGCGGGTACGCCCTCGGTGCTGCCCCACTGCGCCCACTCCCCCGCCCCCGGCGGTGCCACGCCCCCGCCCGTCCGGACGGCCCCCTCCACCAGCCGCTCCCGCACCGCCGGATCCTGTACGAGCCCCAGCGCCGCATCACCATCCTGCGGCAGCCCCGTGTCCACACACACCAGATTCGCGACCCGCTCCGCCCGCCGATCCGCGGCCCCCACCACCGGGAACACTCCGTACCCGTGCCCCACCAACACCACCTGGGACGCATCCACCCCATCGATCACCCCCACCAACTCCTCGATGTGCGCCTCCAGATCCACCTCCGCACCCGGCTTCGCGACACCCGGCAGGGTCACCGGACGCACCTCGGCGCCCGCCTCCCGCAGCCCGTCCGCCACCCGGTCCCACACCCAGCCGCCCGTAAACGCACCCGACACCAAAACAAAAGCAGTCACGGCTCTCTCCTCACACGTATCGGTCACGGACCACACAGGCCCACCCGTCCAAGGCAGGCCGCCCGCGCACCCCCACGCTAAAAACTCCCCTCACTGGAGAAACAAGCCCCGCACCGCGGAAAGGAGCATCGGGCCCTGCCTGCGCTCTCGGGTCCGGACGTACGGGCGGCATCGCGGCCCGGCGTGCCCGGTCGCTGCGGCACTCTTGCGCCACACCGTCCCCGTACAGTGCGCTGGCCCCATGCGACAGACAACGAGAAGGCGCAGCATCGCCGCCCTGACCGCCGCCCTCGCCGCGGCATCCCTGCTCGCCGGCGCGCCCGCCCCCCGCGCGCAGGCGGCGCAGCCAGGCGCCGATGCCTCACCGCCACTCCTGGGGATCGACCTCGATACGGTGACCATCCCCCAGCTCCAGGCCCGGATGGCACAAGGTTCCCTGACCTCCTCGGCCCTGACCGCCGCCTACCTGCACCGCATCGACACCATCAACCCCACCCTCAACGCCGTCCTGCACACCGACCCCACCGCCCTGCGCCAGGCAGCCGACAGCGACGCCCGCCACCGCAACGGCACCACCCGCGGCCCCCTGGACGGCATACCCGTCCTCCTCAAGGACAACATCGACACCCGCGGCCTGCCGACCACCGCCGGTTCCCTGGCCCTGGCCGGCGCCCCGCCGCGCACCGACGCCACGCTCGTACGGCGCCTGCGCGCGGCAGGCGCCGTGATCCTCGGCAAGACCAACCTGTCCGAATGGGCCAACTTCCGCGCCACCAAGCCCACTTCGGGATGGTCGGCGGCGGGCGGACAGACCCACAACCCCTACGTCCTGGACCGCAACCCCTGCGGCTCCTCCTCCGGCTCGGCCGCCGCCGTCGCCGCATCGCTGGCCCAGGTCGCCATCGGTACGGAAACGGACGGCTCCATCGTCTGCCCGGCCGGCATGAACGGCGTCGTCGGCCACAAGCCCACCCTCCATCTGGTCAGCCAGAGCGGCGTCGTCCCCATCTCCGCCGAACAGGACACCGCAGGCCCCATGGCCCGCAACGTCACCGACACCGCGCTCACCCTCGCCGCCCTCAGCGGCGCCGACGCCCGCCCCGGCGACCGGCCCCAGAACCTGACGCACCCCGGCACACTGCGCGGCAAGCGGATCGGCCTGTGGCGCCTGCCCTCACTCGGTGCAGACGTGGATGCCGTCATGACCCGTACGGCGCAGAAGCTGCGCAAGGCGGGCGCCGAGGTCATCGAGGTGACTCCCCCCTACCAAAAACGCCTGGCCGAACTCGAATTCCCGGCCCTGCTCAGCGAATTCCACCGGGACATCAATGCCTACCTCGCCACCCGCAAGGGGCCGCGGGATCTCGCCGCGCTCATCGATTTCAACCGCACCCACCCGGCGGAGCAGACCTGCTTCGCCGGTCAGGAACTGTTCGAACAGGCCCTGACCGCGCCGCCCACCACCGACCCCCGCTACCAGGCCATCCGCGCCGAGCTGAAGGACCTCTCCCGGCGGTCCCTCGACAAGACCCTGGCCGCCCACCGGCTCGACGCCATCGCCGCACCCACCAACCCGCCCGCCTGGACCACCGACTGCGCACGCGGCGACAACGACGTCATCCCCTCGTCCACCCCCGCCGCCGTCGCCGGATACCCCTCGCTGTCGGTGCCCGCCGGGTCCGTGGGCGAACTGCCCGTCGGCGTACTGCTCATGACCGGCCAGCACCAGGACGCCGCGCTGCTGACCCTGGGGGCAGCCGTGGAGCGCCGACTGGGAGCATGGCGGGCACCGCGCTACCTGCCGTCGACGGGACCCGACGCCCGCCGATGACCACCTCACCACCACACCCCTCCCCGTCCCCACCCTCTGTGCCCAGACGAGGACACCACTGATGGACCGGGCCCACCTGGCCGACACCCTCCACCACCGGACGACAACCGGCCACCCCGCCAGGGCGGCCCTCCTCAACGGAGGAGACTTCACCGTCCGGGACGGCCAGGCCCCCGGCTATCAACTCACCACCGTCTACGCAGCCCGCCTCCGCAGCACCCACAAACAGGGCACCAAAACGCTCACCCCGCCGACCACCGTCGACATCCTCACCCGCCAAGGAACCGCACCACCGCTGATCGGACGCATCAACTCCCCTTACTGCGCCTGGACCTTCAAGGTGTTCCTCACCACCGATGCCGACACCGCCCTCGCCTGCACCGCAGCCCGCCGACCAACTCCCATACGTACGGCCTGAAGACGATCGGCGCCGTGGGAATCCCCACGGCGCCGACCGTCGTACGCAGAACCCACCCGGCACCGCCCGACAAGCATGGAACACCGGCAACGGCCCAATAAGCCGACGCGCCTGCCCTCCATCCGCCCGGCCCAGGCCACGCGCCTAAGCCCGGCCCTCGCCGCGCGACCAACGACACCCGCACCCCCACAGCGCATGCCCCGCAGCCCCACGACACCGGAAACCGGACCGCCGGCGGCCAGACCACGCAAAAAGCCGAAAACGGTGCCGTCGGCAGCCTGCGCACCGGCACAGCGCGGCCCCAACGCCCCGGCCGTACCGCGCAGTACACCGATACGCACGCGAGGGCCGCCGAAACGGCCGCAACGCCGCACCCCGACGGCGCCACACCCGCCACCACCCGGGCTCGACTCGTCCGCTCCGGCAGCCGTGGGTCACGCGTCTGTCTGCGGTACCGGCAGCACCCGCCCAAGACGTACGAGCGGGGAAAGAAGCATCACCACCGGTGACAGCAGCATGCCGCCGGCCGCCACCAGCAGTGCGATACGAAGCCCCCATCCCTCCGCCAGCCATCCCCCGAGCAGCGAACCCAGCGGGGCCAGCCCCATCCCGACGAATGCGACCGACGCGGCCACACGCCCCTGCATCCCACCCGGAGTGACCGCCTGCCGCACAGCCATCAACGCGACATTGACCAACTGCCCCGATGCCCCGAAGACCACATTGACCGCCGCCAGCACCAAGACCGTCACCGCGGAGGAGCCCTGCAACGCAGGCACACACAGAAGCACCCCGTCACCGAGTACGGCCGCACACACCAGCACCACGCCATAACCGCACCGCCCCGGCACCCGCGCCGCCAGCAGCGAACCCGCCAGCGCCCCCGGCCCCGTCGCCGCCAGCACCAGCCCCACGGCGCCGCCCGAAAGATGCAACTCCCGCGGCAGAAAGACCAGATACACCGTCATCATCGCCGCGAAGAAGAACTGGAACGCGGCTGAGGCCAGCCCCACCGCCCGCAGCACGGCATCGCCGACGACCAAGCGCAGCCCCTCACCAGCCTGCCGCCACACCCGCCTCGACCCCGGCGAACGATCCGGAACCTCCTCACGCCGCCCGATCCGCCGTACCGACAGAAACGACAACGCGAACAACACTCCACCCGCCCCGACAGCAACCGGCGCCGACAGCCACGACACCAGCGCCCCGCCCAGCGCCGGCCCACCGACCTGCGCTGCCGACCGGCTGCCCTCCAGCGCGCTGTTGCCCCGTACCAACTGATCGCGCCTCACCAGCCGTACGACGGAAGCCTGATACGCCACATCGAAGAACACCGACAGCGCTCCGACCGCGAAGGCCACCATCAACAGCAGAGGCAGCCCGAGTCCGCCCAGCAGACCGGCGACAGCCGCCACCCCCAGCGCCAGGGCCCGGCCGCAATCCGCCCACACCATCACCGGACACGTCCGCCACCGGTCCACCCACACCCCGGCGACAAGGGCGAGCAACAGAACCGGAGCCTGCCCCACCGCACGCACCACACCCAGCTCACCGGCATCCGCACCGAGCGTCACCACCGCCATCAGCGGCAGAATCACCGAAGTCGCATGCTCACCGACCTGCGAAACCGTCTGCCCCACCCACAGCCAGCGAAATCCACCGTCCCGCCATAAACCACACGGCACAGAACGACCAGAACCAGAAACACCAGAGACACCCGATACACCAGAAGAAACCGACGGCACGAAAACCCCTTGGACGGCCCACAACGAGACCCGCCACCCGGCACACCACAGGCGCACCGAACGTCAAACGGGCAAAGACCCGTGCCGCACAACGAGAGCAGCACGCGAAGACAGGACACACACGGCCCACCACGTCAACGCGCGCTCACACCACCGGGCATCTCCCCACCCCTCACATCCACACGCCACCCGGACACTAACCCTCACCACCCCAACCCGAAAACCACCGAACGCACTTCGAGCATCGTCGACATGGGTTACTCGGAGGACTGCGCTGCCGAAGGGGTCTCGGCGGCTGATCTCCTCGTCCGGCGCTGCCGGGGCGGGGACTGGTTCCGGGGCGTGGACCCGTTGTTCATCTGGGCGCTGGCGGTCAGGACCTGTTCGATGATGCGGCGGAGCATCTCGCTTTCGGGGTTGTCCGTGAGGTCCTGCGCGAGGCGTTCCGCTGTGAGGTAGTAGCTGGTCAGGACGGGTTGTTCGACGTAGCGATTGAGCTGGCTGAGGGTCTGTCCGTACATGTGCAGATCGGTACGGTTCAAGAAGCCGGACAGTGCAGCGCCGACCACGGCGATGGCGCCGACGAAGATTTTCGCCTGGGTGTCGTGGAAGTAGATGCCGGCGCCGAAGCAGGCCGTGACGACCAGCAGACCCAGGGCCATGGCGCGCTGGGAGGAGCGAAAGGACCGGTCGGCCTGATCGGTTGCGATTCGGTGGTATTCGTCGATTGGCGCTGGTTGAGTTCCAGGAGCGTCGCCAGCGGTGTGACGGTCTTGAGTTCGGCCAACTGCTGGGCGTCGAACTCGGCCCGGCGTTCCGCCGCTTCCTGGGCCGCCTTGCGCTCAGCGTCCTCGCGCCGGCCGCGGGTCAGCAGGAAATAGCACCCCGAGCCCGCCACAGCAGCGGCCATCGCGGCAAACACGATCCACAGCCAGGAGGGCGGAGCCCAGACGGCCCCACTATCGCTCCTGCCGGCCTGGCTCCCTCCCCAGATCAGTAAGGCACTCGCCGTTCCCCCCACAGCGCCCATCAGGACGCTTGACCGCCGACGTCGCTCGCGGGCCCGGATGTCGAAGGTGTTGTCCGCGAAAACAGAGCTGGAGACGTTGCTGGTGATGAAGTTCCGGGGCGGAGGTGAACTCATGACGGGTGCCCCCTTGTCGGCTGCCCGGACGGCCGACGTGCAGAGTCTGACACCAAAGGGCCATCCACGTACGAATGTTGCGGAAGCGGCGCTCTCCCCACGGTTGCCCGGCGTCGACAGCGCGGAAAGCGCGCGGGCGACCACGGTATGGGGTGCATCCGAGCAGAGCGCAGGCTCTCCGATCGACACGAGCCGCTTCGTGGCAAGCCAGGTCCCTTACCCGGCCAGTGGCGCATCGCCGCCTTCCATAACAGCAAGCGCAAGCCGCTTCTGGAGGCCCTTTCCTTCAAGGTCGCTCCCGGGCTCGTCCCCGCGTCCCGGCGCTGAGATGCCCGTCCAGGGGCGAGGAAGGGGGAAAGGGGAAGAGGGTTACTGGCGGGCTGGGATTTGGCGGGGCGGCGGAAAGTAGCCGGATAGATCGCGGTGGCTGGTCGGTTCGAACGGCTGGGGGGTGGAGTGGGGGGCGCCGGCGGGGCGGAAGACCAGCAGGAAGAGCAGGATTCCGGGGGAGCTCAGTGGCTCGCTGACGCACATGCTGACGAGTCCGGGTCCCAACTCGGCGTGGCAGAGCGGTCTCTCGTCGCCGTCGGGGTGGACGTAACCCGAGGGGACGCTGGTGTACAGGTCCCGGGTGCGGGGGTCGGCGAGGCACTGTTCCTTGAGCGCCAGGAGGGTCGGGTTGTTCCGCTGCTGAGCGACCGTGGAGCGCAGTTTGGAGGCGATGACCGGAGCCCAGCAGCGGTCCCAGTCGGTCAGTATGTGATCGCGGGCGTCATCGCTGAACAGCATCCAGTGGAGTGTGTTCACCGGTACCCGCCGGTTCGGGAACATTCGGGCGAGCGCGTCGTTGTAGGCGAGGACGTTTCCGGCGGAGTCGCAGAGATACGCCATGGCGGAAAAGGCTTCCACCACGTCCACCCAGGCACGGGGTACTGGTACGTGCTCCACATCGGACAGCGGGTACGGCGGCTTCTCGCCTCGGGCATAGGCATAGAAGATCGGCCACTCCTGTGCGGTGAGCCGGAGGACGTCGGCCACATCGTGCAGGTATTCCGGGGAAGGGTTGGCCAGCACCCCGCGCTCCAGTTTTCCGTACGTACCCGACACACGCCCCAGAAGGTCGTCCATGTGCGCCTGCGACAATCCCGGCGTCTTCCTGCCGCGAGGGTCCCGCCGCGTGAATCCGAAGCTCTCCGGACTCAAGGATGCTCTTCGCTCACTCAGCATCCGGCGCAGTGCTTCGGCGTCCATGGTGTGCTGTTTCCTTTCCGGCGGAGACACGCTCCGTAGACGATCAACGGGTTGTCGCTGCCGGCCCACCACCGGGGCCGACCGGTGGGACCCCTACGGTCGCGGACTTCGGCGGATCACAGGCCGACCGTGTTCGCGCGAGAGGCCGTGGAGACCGCCGGCCCGAGCACAGCCCTGGCTGGTTTGCTCATTCCGTTCCGCTCCCGGCCGACCGTCACCGCAGCAACAGCCTGTATACGTACCGCTGAGCCTGCCATCGCCGTGAAGTTCCCTGAGGAGGTTTCGGCCAACTTTTCCAGGTATCAGGATTACCTGGAAAAGAAGACCCGTGGAAATCGGGAGCGCGATCGTCCAGGATTGGCACCGGAGGACGCACCCGGCGTACGGGGGATGGGCCAACCAGCTACGGGGGACGGGCCACCCAGGAGGGGCCTTGGCTGATCGCAGGGTGCTGGAGGGAGACCGCACACAGGACGTGGCAGTTCCTCTCCTGCGCATGCGCCCGCTCAGTAGGCG
>NZ_JBSIBZ010000210.1:0-1949 GCF_058245575.1 Streptomyces sp. UF-297
CCGGGCGCTTCCCTTCGGTCTTGCGTTTCCAACCTTACCAGATCGTTTTTCCGATCCGGCCCCCTGTTGGAGCGGGGGTTTTCGCCTTCCGGGTTTCCCTTTCCGGCGGTTCCGACTCTATCAGATCCTTTCGGGCCCGATTCCCAGTCGAATTGGGATTTCTCTTTCGCCTTTCGGCAAATGAGACTCTAGCGGAATCCTGCTTCCCGAAGCCAATCGGGACCCGTTCTTGCGAACGCGGATTCCTGTTTCCGTAAAAGAGCATGCGAGCGGGACGGCACGGGGCCGATCGCTGCGGATGATTCTTTATGGAACGTGTCCGGGGACCGGCCGGAGCCAGTACTCACAACGGACAACCCGAAGAATGCTACGGACGCGCCAAGGTCGTGTCAAGAGAGGGGGGGGGGGCCCCCCCCCCCCCCCCCGCCCGCTGTCCACCGCCCGCTGCCGGGTCAGGCCTCGTCGGCGGTGAGACGCAGCGAGATGCTGTTGATGCAGTAGCGCTGGTCGGTGGGGGTCGGGTAGCCCTCGCCCTCGAAGACGTGGCCGAGGTGGGAGCCGCAGCGCGAGCAGCGGACCTCCGTGCGGACCATGCCGTGGGAGCGGTCCGCCACCAGCTCGACGGCGTCGGAGTCCTTCGGGTCGTAGAAGGACGGCCAGCCGCAGTGGCTCTCGAACTTGGTGTCGGAGCGGAAGAGCTCGGCGCCGCAGGCGCGGCAGGAGTAGACGCCCGCCGTCTTGGTGTCGGTGTACTCGCCGACGAAGGCGGGCTCGGTGCCGGCCTCGCGCAGGACGCGGTACTCCGCCGGGGTCAGCTCCGCCCGCCACTGCTCGTCGGGCTTGTCGATCTCGTACGACATGTCTGGTCTCTCCTCGGGTCAGCCGTCGAGGCGGGCGAGACGGTCCAGGATCTGCGGTCCCAGCTCCGTGACGTCGCCCGCGCCCATGGTGAGAACAAGGTCGCCGGGCTTGGCCATTCCGGCGATGACGTCCGGGATCGCGGCCTTGTCGTGTTCGGCGACGACCTCGGCGTCCGCTGCCTGGGCCGCGTCGATGATCAGGGCGCTGGTGATGCCGGGGATCGGGTCCTCGCGGGCCGGGTAGATGTCCAGGACCACGGAGGCGTCGGCGAGCGCGAGGGACTGGCCCATCTCCGTGCCCAGCTCCTGGGTGCGGGAGAAGAGGTGCGGCTGGAAGACGACGAGGATACGGCCGCCGGATCCGGCGATGGCGCCCCGGATGGCCTCCAGGTCGGCGGTCATCTCGGTGGGGTGGTGGGCGTAGGAGTCGATGACCTGGACGCCGGAGGCCTCGCCCTTGAGCTGGAGGCGGCGCTTGACGCCGGTGTAGCTGCCGAGCGCGGAGGCCAGGTTGTGCGGCGCGAGGCCGAGGGCGGTGCCCGCGGCGAGGGCGGCAACGGCGTTGAGGGCGTAGTGGCGGCCGGGGACGGAGACGGCGAAGGTGAGCATCTTGCCGTTGGTCAGGGCCACGGTGACCTCGCTGGTCAGGCCGCGCGGGTTGATCTTCAGGACGCGTACGTCGGCGTCCTCGGCCTCTCCGTAGGTGACGACCTCGATGTCGTGGCGCCCGGAGATACGGGTGGTCAGCTCGCGGGCGCCGGCGTGGTCGGCGGAGATGACCAGGGTGCCGCCGGGCCGGATGCGGCCGACGAAGGTCTCGAAGGACTCGTAGATCTCGTCCATCGAGGCGTAGTTGGCGTGGTGGTCCAGCTCCACGTTGAGGATGATCGCGACCTCGGGGGCGTACTTGTGGAAGCTGCGGTCGCTCTCGTCGGCCTCGGCTACGAAGATCTCGCCGCTGCCGTGCAGGGCGTTGGAGCCGGGGGCGTCCAGGTCGCCGCCGATGGCGTAGGACGGGTCCAGGCCGAGGGTGGCCAGGGAGACGGCCAGCATGGAGGTGGTGGTCGTCTTGCCGTGGGTGCCGGCCAC
>NZ_JBSIBZ010000211.1:0-1784 GCF_058245575.1 Streptomyces sp. UF-297
CGCCGACGCGGCCTGCGCGCTCCGCGACAGCGGCGTACGGACATTCATCGAGATCGGTCCGGACGGTGTCCTCTCGGGCATGGGCCCGCAGAGCCGTACGGATGCCGACGGCGACGTTGCCGAGGTGTGGCTCCCGGTGCTGCGCCGGGGCCGTGACGAACCCCGAGCGCTGCTCACGGCGTTGGCCAAGGCGTTCGTACGGGGCGTGGACGTCGGCTGGGACAGGGTCTTCACGGGTACGGGCGCCCAGCGGATCGACCTGCCCACGTATGCCTTCCAGCGGCAGCGGTACTGGCTGACCCCCGCCGTGGGCAGGCGTGCCGAGGACCTGGGCTTGGAGAGCCCGCGGCACCCCTTGCTGGGTGCGGCCGTCGAACTCCCCGCGACCGGCGGTCTGATGTTGACGGGTCGGCTGTCGCTGGCTGGGCAGTCGTGGTTGGCCGATCATGTGGTGGCCGGGCAGGTGTTGGTGCCGGGTGCCGCCTTGGTCGAGATGGTGGTGCGGGCCGGTGACGAAGCCGGGTGCGGCCAGGTCGAGGAACTGGTCATCGAGGCGCCGCTGGTGCTCTCGCCTCAGAGCGGGGTGCGGGTTCAGGTCACCGTTGACGAGCCCGACGAGGCCGGTCGTCGTGCGGTGGCGGTCTATGCCCAGGTCGAGGACGCCGCCTCCGAGGCGGAGTGGGTGCGGCACGCGGCTGGTGTAGTGGCCCCGGCCGGCTCTGCGGCTTCCGGCAGTGGGCTCGCGCAGTGGCCCCCGGCGGGTGCTGTCGCCGTGGACCTGGACGGCTTCTACCCGGAGCTGGCGGAGAGCGGGCTTGCGTACGGTCCGGTGTTCCAGGGGATGCGTGCGGCCTGGCGGCGCGGCGAGGAACTGTTCGCGGAAGTCGCCCTGCCGGAAGGCGTGAATGCCGCCGACTTCGGGATACATCCGGCGCTGCTGGATGCCGCGTTGCATGTGATCGTGGGCACGGGTGAGCGCGGGGACCGGCCTGATGTCCCGTTCGCCTGGAAGAACGTCAGCCTTCATGCGTCGGGTGCATCGGTGGCCCGGGTCCGGGTGACCCCGGAGCGTACCGGCGAAGGCGTATCGCTGACTCTCGCCGATGCCACCGGTGAACTCATCGTCTCGGTGGGCTCGCTGGTCCTGCGGCCCCTTGCCGCTGCTGCGGCGTCGGCTCGCGAGGGCTTGTACGGCGTGGAGTGGGTGCCGGTCGCGCCCGAGGGCGAGCCGGAGGCTGTGGGCCGGTGGGCGGAGTTGGGCGCCGAGGGCGTGAGTGGCCTGGTGGCGTCGGTGGAGAGGGGCGAAGAGGCCCCCTCGGTTGTGGTGCTGCGGGTCGTGCCGGAGGTGGACACGGCCGGTGTTGCGGGCGCGGCTCGTAGCGCAGCGGTGCACGTACTGGGCGTCGTACAGGAGTGGCTCGCGCAGGAGACCTTGTCCGGGGCGCGGCTGCTGGTGGTCACCGAGCGCGCGATGGACGCGGGCGCGGAGTGTGAGGTGGAGGTTGCCCCTGCCTCCGTCTGGGGCCTGGTGCGGGTAGCGCAGGCGGAGAACCCGGGTCGCCTGGTGCTGGCGGATGTGGATGATCTGTCCGCCGATGGCGTCGCGGAGTGGCTGCGGGCGGGTGTGGACTCGGGCGAGCCGCAGTTCGCGGTACGCGGGGGCCAGGTGCGAGCACCGAGGCTGACGCGGGTCGCTCCGGAGCCGTTGGCTCCGGTGGGTGGACGTGCGGGCACGGTCTTGATCACGGGTGCCTCGGGTGCCCTGGGCGGTCTGGTGGCCCGGC
>NZ_JBSIBZ010000212.1:0-1705 GCF_058245575.1 Streptomyces sp. UF-297
CGCCGGGCCGCCGCGCTGGCCGCGCTGGCGCTGGTGGCCGCGGGCTGCGGCATCCGCGGCACGTCCGTGCCCGTGGACGCCGGGGGCGCGCCGTCCCGGGTGAGCTGCAAGGTGCCCGCGGGGGCGCCCGCCGCGCCCGACGGCGTCCCGGTCAAGATCTATCTGGTGTGCGGCTCGGCGCTGGTGAAGGTCGAGCGCAACGCCTCGCTGCCCAAGAAGGGCACCGGGGACCGGCTGCGGACGGCCCGTACGCTCCTGGACGAGTTGCAGGAGCAGCCCTCCACCGCCGAGGAGGAGGCCGGGTTCAGCAGTTCGGTGCCCCGCACTCTTGAGGTGAGCGGGCCGGCGGGGTCGGATCCGGGCGACACACTGCGGCTGAGTACCGGGCCCGATGACCTGCCGTCGTTCGCGCTCGCACAGATCGTGTGCACGTACGGCGAGAGCACGGCGCTCGGCGAGGGCCGCTCGGTGGTGCTCGGCGGACCGGGCGGCGACCGCCCCCAGCGCTACGACTGCTCCGCCGAGATGCTCGCCCACCCCGACATCGCGCAGCACGCGAGCTGGGGGCGGCCGCTGCCCGCCACCGGCGCGCCGGACGCCGACGGCTGACCCGCGCGCCGGGCCGTGTCCCGGCGCGCTCCGGCGGCCGGCTCCGGCGCCTCCGGCAGCCGATGGCCGCGGAACGGAACCACGGCCGCCGCCGGTGACGTCATGGCCTGTGTGCAGCGTCATGGCCCAGGCGGCACGGCCGCCCCCCGTATGCGCGCCACGGGACTCGTGCTCCTTGTGGTGCATCTGCTGATCGTCGGCTGGCTCACGCTGCGTCCCCGGACGGTGCCCTGGGTGCCCGCCGGGAATCTCCGGCCGCTCGCCACGATCCGGGCCGAGCTGGCGCACGGCCCGTGGGAGGCGCTGCAGGCGCTGGCCGGCCCGGTGCTGCTGCTGGCTCCTCTGGGGGTCCTGCTGCCACTCGCCGCCGGGCGCCTGAACGTTTCTCCGCTGGGCTCCCTGACGCGGACGGTCTTTGCCTCAGCGATGATCGCGCTCATGATCGAGCTGCTGCAGACCGGGGTACCCGGCCGGGTCCCCGACATCGACTCCGCGCTGCTCAACACCCTCGGCGTAGTACTGACGCACCTGGCCGTAGTACCAGGGGTCCGGTCCCGGCTCCGCCGCCGGGAGTACGGGACCCGGGGGCCGACCCCGACGATCCCCAGGGTCGGTATCGCACCGCAGGCCGACGCCCTGTCCGGTTCGCGGACCTACCTTTGAAGCATCGGGCAAACGCCCCGCGAGCCAACAGCTCGGGCCGCCCCATGGCCTGCGTGGGACCGGCATCTCGATGCGACAAGGAGTCGTGAACCATGGCCGCCGCACTGGTCCGCCCCCGTAACAACAGGAAGATCGCCGGAGTGTGCGCGGGCCTGGCACAGCGCTTCGGTACGACCCCCACCACGATGCGGGTGCTCTTCGTGCTCTCGTGTCTGCTGCCCGGCCCGCAGTTCCTCGTCTACCTGGCCCTGTGGGTGCTCCTCCCCTCGGAGGAGGGCCGTGCGGCCGGGAAGTACAGCGAGGCCTGGTAGGCCCATCCCGCGCTTCCCACGGCGGCGCGCAGCACGCACGACACAGCCGTGGGGGGGGGGGGGGGGGGGGGGGGGGGGGGGGGGGGGGGGGGGGGGGGGGGGGGGGGGGGGGGGGGGGGGGG
>NZ_JBSIBZ010000213.1:0-1639 GCF_058245575.1 Streptomyces sp. UF-297
TAGGTCGTCCCCGCGGTGAGGCCGGAGTCGGTGTAGGCGAGCTTTTCGACCGTGGCGACCTTGGTGCCGTCGCGCAGCACGTCGTAGTTCTTGACGCCCTTGTCGTCGGTGGCCGCGCTCCAGGCGAGGCGGACGGAGGTGTCGGTGATGTTGCTCGCGGTGGGCTTGCCGGGGGCCGAGGGCGGGGTGTCGCCGGGCTGCGAGCCGTCGCAGGAGCTGCCGTTGATCTTGCAGCCGGCCGGGGCGCCGGAGCCGGTGCCGTTGAAGCCGAAGCTGGTGGAGGCGCCGGGGGCCAGGGTGCCGTTCCAGCTGAGGTTCTTGGCGGTGTAGTGGTCGCCGGAGCGGGTCAGGGCCGCGTCCCAGGCGGAGTTGGTGGAGGTGCCGGCGGGGAAGTCCCACTCCACGGTCCAGCCGTTGATGGTGGTGGTGCCGGTGTTCTTGACCGTCCACTTCCCCTCGAAGCCGGTACCCCAGTCGGACACCTTGGTGTACGTGGCGGTGGCGGACTCGGCGGCGTGTGCCTCGGTGGCCAGGCCGACGACGGCCGCCAGGGGCAGGAGGAGTGCGGTGAGGGCCGCCAGGGCTCTGTGTCGGGCGTGCGTGGTGCGTTTGGAGGTTCCGGGTCTCACGGGGTGCTCCCAGTGTCGGGGGTGGGAAAGCGAAGGGGGGAACCTGCGTCGCCCGGTGAGCGCTGTGGGGCGCGCTCACCGCTGTGTGAAGGGGAGATTAAAAAGGTCCAGACCTGGGGTCAAGAGGTCTGGACCAAGTGGGAGAGATGCCCCGTCCCGGCTCCGTCTCACCCGCCCGCACCCGGCCCGCTCAGCGGCCGCTGATGCCCAACTCCTGTGCGAGTACGGCCGCTTGGACCCGGCTGCGCAGCTCCAGCTTGCCCAGCATCCGGCTCACATGGGTCTTGACGGTGGCCTCCGCCATCTCCAGCCGGAGCGCGATCTCCGCGTTGGACAGGCCCTCGCCCAGGCAGCCGAGCACCTCGCGCTCGCGGCGGGTCAGGGCGTCGAGCACGGACAGGTCCGGCGCCTCGGCGCGGCGGTGCTGCCGAGCGCTTCCGGCCCCCGCGAACTCCGCGATCAGCCGGCGGGTCACGGACGGCGCGATCAGACCCTCGCCCGCGGCCACCGTACGTACGGCGTCGATGAGGGTGGCCGCGTCGCTGTCCTTGAGCAGGAAGCCCGCGGCGCCCGCCCGCAGCGCCCCGAAGACGTACTCGTCCAGGTCGAAGGTGGTCAGCACCAAGACGTCCGCCAGCTGCTCCGAGCTGATCAGCCCGGTCGCCGTCACACCGTCCATGCGCGGCATCTGTATGTCCATCAGCACCAGGTCCGGGCGCAGTTCGCGGGCCAGCCGCACCGCCTCCTCGCCGTCCGCCGCCTCCCCGACCACCTCGATGCCGGGGGCACTGCGCAGGATGAGGACCAGCCCCGCGCGTACGGCGGACTGGTCCTCGGCGACGACCACCCGCGTGCTCATGCGCCAGCCTCCCTACGGTCGGCGGGCTCGCCTTCGCACCGCGCGCACCTTTCGATGATTCGCTCGCAGCGCTCGCTCATGCGCCAGCCTCCCTACGGTCGGCGGGCTCGCCTTCGCACCGCGCGCACCTTTCGATGATTCGCTCGCAGCG
>NZ_JBSIBZ010000214.1:0-1633 GCF_058245575.1 Streptomyces sp. UF-297
GGCACCTGCACGAGCTGACCCAGGGCATGGACCTGGAGCACTTCGTGCTGTTCTCCTCGGCCGCGGCGACCTTCGGCGCACCGGGCCAGGGCAACTACGTGGCGGCCAACGCCTTCCTGGACGCCCTCGCCGCCCAGCGTCGCGCCGCAGGACTGCCCGGAACGTCGCTGGCCTGGGGCATGTGGGCCGACGTCAGTGCGCTGACCGGGCAGCTCAGTGACGCCGAACGGGACCGGTTGACCCGCGGCGGCGCCAGGGCGCTGAGCGCGAAGGACGGTCTGGCCCTGCTGGACATGGCAGTGGCCCGGGACGAGGCGCTGCTGGTGCCGACCCGAATCGACCTGGCCGGGCTGCGGGCCCAGGCCGCCCGAAGCACCGAGGTCCCGCCGATTTGGCGCGAGTTGATCCGTAGCGGCTCCGGTCGCCGCACCGCGGCCTCGGGCAGCGGCGGCGCGGACTCGCTGCACCAGCAGCTGGCCGGACTGTCGCAGCAGGACCGGGAGCGCAGGCTCACCGACCTGATCCGTACGCATGTGGCGGCCGTGCTCGGACACACCTCCGCCGACGCCATCGAACCCACCAGAGCCTTCTCCGACCTGGGCTTCGACTCGCTGACCGCGGTGGAGCTGCGCAACCGCCTGAACACCGCGACCGGACTGCGGCTGCCGGCCACGCTCGTCTTCGACTACCCCAACCCCGTCGCGCTCGCCGGTCACCTCCGGGCCCGGCTCGTGGGCGACGGCGAGCAGCTGGTGAACCTCCCGCCGGTCCGTACGGACGCGGTGTCCGACGAGCCCATCGCGATCGTCGGCATGGCCTGCCGGTTCCCCGGCGATGTGAACGACCCTGACGCGTTCTGGCAGTTGATAGCCAGCGGGACGGACGCGATCGCCGGCTTCCCGGACGACCGGGGCTGGGACACGGAGGGGCTCTACGACCCCGACCCCGAGAACGTGGGGACCTCGTACACCCGGTCCGGCGGATTCATGGCGGACGCCAGTGGCTTCGACGCCGGGTTCTTCGGGATCAGCCCGCGTGAGGCGCTGGCGATGGACCCGCAGCAGCGGCAGCTGCTCGAGGTGTCGTGGGAGGCGCTGGAGCGGGCCGGTATCGAGCCGGGGTCGCTGCGCGGCAGCCAGACCGGTGTCTTCGTCGGCGGCTTCGCCTCGGCGTACGGGTTCGGCGCCGGCACCGGGAACGAGGGAGTCGAAGGGCATCTGACGACGGGCTTCGCGACGAGCGTGATGTCCGGCCGGGTGTCCTACGCGCTGGGCCTGGAGGGCCCGGCCGTGACCGTGGACACGGCGTGTTCGTCGTCCCTGGTGGCGCTGCACCTGGCCGCCCAGGCGATCCGTGCCGGGGAGTGCTCGATGGCGCTGGCCGGCGGGGCCACGGTCATCGCCACCCCTGACGGGATCGTGGGCTTCAGCCAGCAGCGCGGCCTGGCCGAGGACGGGCGCTGCAAGGCGTTCTCGGCGGACGCCGACGGCATGGGCTTCGCCGAGGGCGCGGGTGTGCTCGTCGTGGAGCGCCTGTCGGACGCCCGGCGCAATGGCCACAAGGTGCTGGCGGTCGTACGGGGTTCGGCGGTGAACCAGGACGGTGCGTCCAACGGTCTGACGGCGCCCAACGG
>NZ_JBSIBZ010000216.1:0-1466 GCF_058245575.1 Streptomyces sp. UF-297
GAGTAGCGCTGGTTGTAGAAGAGGGTCTGCCATTGGCGGACCATGCCCAGGGCGCCGTTGTTGATGATGGCGACCTTGATGGGGATGTTGTTCAGGGCGCAGGTGGTCAGTTCCTGGTTGGTCATCTGGAAGCAGCCGTCGCCGTCGATGGCCCACACCGTCCGCTCCGGACGGCCGGCCTTGGCACCCATGGCGGCCGGCACCGCATAGCCCATCGTGCCCGCACCACCGGAGTTCAGCCAGGTCGCGGGCTGCTCGTAGTCGATGAAATGCGCCGCCCACATCTGGTGCTGGCCCACCCCGGCCGCGAACACCGTGCCCGCCGGCGCCAGCTGACCCAGCCGCTGGATCACCTGCTGCGGCGAGAGCGACCCGTCCTGCGGCAGGTCGTACCCCAGCGGATACGTCGCCCGCCACCGCTCCAGATCCTTCCACCACCCCCCGTAATCCCCCCTGCGGCCCGCCTCGTGCTCGGCCTGCACCGCCACGATCAGATCCGCCAGCACCTCCCGCGCATCCCCCACGATCGGCACATCCGCCGCCCGGTTCTTACCGATCTCAGCCGGATCCACATCCGCATGCACGACCTTCGCACACGGCGCGAAAGAATCCAGCCGCCCCGTGACCCGGTCATCGAAACGGGCCCCCAGCGCAACGATCAGATCCGCCTTCTGCAACGCCGTCACCGCCGCCACCGTGCCGTGCATCCCCGGCATCCCCAGATGCTGAGGATGCGTATCGGGAAAAGCCCCCAGCGCCATCAGCGTCGTGGTCACCGGCGCACCGGTCAGCTCCGCCAGCACCTTCAGCTCCCTGGTCGCCCCCGCCTTGAGCACCCCACCCCCCACATACAGCACCGGACGGCGCGCCTCGGCAATCAGACGCGCGGCCTCACGGATCTGCTTGGCATGCGGCTTGGTCACCGGACGGTAGCCCGGCAGATCCGTATGCGGCGGCCACACGAACACCGTCCCGGCCTGCAGGGCATCCTTGGCGATGTCCACCAGCACCGGACCGGGCCGCCCCGTGGAGGCCACATGGAACGCCTCCGCGATCGTGCGCGGGATCTCGGCCGGATCGGTGACCAGGAAGTTGTGCTTGGTGATCGGCATCGTGATACCGCAGATGTCCGCCTCCTGGAACGCATCCGTCCCGATCGACCCCGACGGCACCTGCCCCGTGATCGCCACCAACGGCACCGAATCCATATGGGCATCCGCGATAGGCGTGACCAGGTTCGTGGCCCCCGGACCCGACGTCGCCATGCACACCCCCACCTTCCCGGTGGCCTGCGCATAACCCGTCGCCGCATGCCCGGCACCCTGCTCGTGCCGCACCAGCACATGACGCACCCGCGTCGAATCCATCATCGGGTCGTACGCCGGAAGAATCGCACCGCCGGGAATACCGAAGACCACCTCCGCCCCGACCTCCTCCAACGAACGAATAAGCGACTGCGCACCCGT
>NZ_JBSIBZ010000217.1:0-1382 GCF_058245575.1 Streptomyces sp. UF-297
GGGGTGCTCCTTCTGACCGAACTCCGCCTGACCGACGGCGGGGCCGCTTTGCTGCGGCTCAACGCTCCGGCCCTGGCCCCCGCCCCTCGCTGACCGCCCTGCTTGCGGTCTTTGTCCGGCTCTTCAGGGGGTGCTCCTTCTGACCGAACTCCGCCTGACCGACGGCGGGGCCGCTTTGCTGCGGCTCAACGCTCCGGCCCTGGCACCCGCCCCCGCACCCCACTGACCCTCCCGCTCCCTTCCGTTCTCCAGGAGACACCCCTCATGAGCACCACCGTCCTCGCAGCGGGCAACCACTTCATCCACCCGAGTCTGTTCGCCGAGGCCGTACGCGAGGCCGCGGGCGACGCCCCGCTGAGTGTGCGCGAACTCCAATTCCCCTGGCCGCACACGCCGTTCGGCCCGGTGGGCGAGGTCATCGAGGCCTCCGGCAGCGAGGACGAGATGACCGAGGCCCTCCAGGGCGCCGAGATCTGCGTCACCGAACACGGCCCGCTCACCGAGCGCATCCTCGCCAACTGCCCGGACCTGAAGCTGTTCTGCACCAGCCGCGGCGGCCCGGTCAACGCCAACCTCAAGGCCGCCACCGCCCACGGCGTCGCCGTCTGCTACGCCCCCGGCCGCAACGCCACCGCCACCGCCGAACACACCCTGACCCTGCTGCTCGCCGCCGCCCGCGGCGTCGGCGACACCCATACCGACCTGCGCCGCGGTGTGTGGCGCGGCGACTACTACGACTACGACAACTGCGGCATCGAGATCGACGGCGCCACCGTCGGCCTGATCGGCTACGGCGCCATCGGCAGCCGGGTGGCCAAGGTCCTGGCCGCGATGGGCGCCCACGTCCTGGTCCACGACCCGTACGTCAGGCCCGAGGCGCTGACCGGAATCGCCGAACAGGTCGGCTTGGACGAGCTGCTGAGCCGCTCGCGCATCGTCTCCCTGCACGCCCGCGTCACCGACGAGACCAAGGGCATGATCGGCCGCGCACAGATCGCCGCCATGCCGCGCGGCTCGGTCCTGGTCAACTGCGCCCGCGGCGCCCTCCTGGACTACGACGCGGCCTGCGACGCCCTGGAGAGCGGACACCTCGCCGGCTGCGGTTTCGATGTCTTCCCCGAGGAGCCGCTGCCCGTCGGCTCCCGGCTGCGCACCGCCCCCGGTGTCGTCCTGACCCCGCACATCGCGGGCGGCAGCCAGCAGGTCGCCCACAAGGCAGCGCGCCTGGCCGCCGCCGAGGTCGGCCGTTACCTGCGCGGCGAGCCCCTGGTCAACTGCGCCAACCCCGAGGTGCTCGGCTCCCGTAGCTGAGCCGGGGCGCGAACGGCGAAGGCCACCTCCACAAGGAGGTGGCCTTCGCGCTGTCGCGGGCCGCCGTCAGC
>NZ_JBSIBZ010000218.1:0-1336 GCF_058245575.1 Streptomyces sp. UF-297
CCCCACGGGAGGCCGCCGCTCGTGCTTTCGAGGTTTTCGCTTCGGGGTGACGTCATGTCCCGCCCGTACCGTGGCCGACAGATCAGCTTTCTTGATGCCAAGGTCAGGCCCAGACCGGGGCAGACCGTGGCCTGAACGAGGCTCAGCCATCCTCACAGTCCCAGACCAGCACGGTCTTTCCGCCGTGTTGCCGGTGGGCGGCGTCCGGCTACTCGGCGAAGTCCTCGGCTGAAGCGCACGCGCAAGCGCCGGGCGACAGGCACCGAGATCCTCGCCGACGTCCACTGCTGGTCTTCCGTCCAGCCGTGCGCGGCAGGACCCTGCTCCAGCGCACACGCCCGCCAGGTCGGTTGCATCCGCGGTACCACGCCCGTCACCCGGCGCTCACAACCCCGAAGCGAAAATCTCAGTTGCTCCGGTGGTGGTGGGCGCCGGGTGACGGGGCCGGTTGACTCAGGGCTGGTTCAGGGGCGTGTCCAGGTCCCACGTGATGGGGATGCCGGCGGAGCCGAACCCCTCCGCGATCAGGGCGTCGTCGCTGACGTCCGAGGGGCGGGCCACGACGCGGGTGGGGGGCTTGCGACCGTAGATGAAGAGGCTGTCGCCGATCTTGAGGAGCCGGAACAGCTGCCTTGCGTCCTTGACGTACATGTTGATGCAGCCGCCGGAGCCCGACTCGAACAGATCGTGGTAGGTACCGTGCATGGCCTGGCCACCGTTGAAGAACTGCGAGTACGGCATGGGCGCGTTGTCGTAGATGGTGGAGAAGAACGTGCGGCGCTTCTGGTAGACCCGCTGCCAACCCGTGCGGGTCTCCAGCCCGTTCCTGCCACTGCGGATGGGCACGGGGCCGAAGACGATCCTTCTGCCCTTCTGGACCCACAGCACCTGCCGGGAGAGGTCAACGCAGGTCACGCGGAAGCGGCGGGCCGGGCACCGGTTCCTGAAGTTCGGATTCCTCTTGACATCGTCGACGAGGAGGAGCCGATAGGTCTTCTGGTCCGCCGCGCCCTTGGCGGGCTTGATGCCCAGCCTCCTTTGGAGCCGCTGGATCGCCCGGCAGTCCCGCTGGGACATCGTTCCGTCCTGCGGCAGATGCAGTCGCCGTTCCAGTTGCCACTGGTACGGTCCGGTGTCCGCACCACACTTGCGGGCGGGCTGGGGGCGCGGGGGCTGGTGGGGCCGAGCGGGGGGCTTGTGGGGACGGTTCGGAGGCTTGTGGAGACGCGGGGGCTTGTGGGGCCGGGACGGAGGTGCGATGCCGTGCTTTTTCCATACGGCGATGACGCGTCGATAGGTTTTCTGGTCTGCTGCGCCATTGGCGGGTTTGATGCCG
>NZ_JBSIBZ010000219.1:0-1296 GCF_058245575.1 Streptomyces sp. UF-297
GACCTGACCGGCAACTGGGGCATCCGCGAGTCGGACATCCTCATCGACACCCTGACCTTCACCATCTGCACCGGCCAGGAGGAGTCCCGGCGTGACGGCATCAACACCATCGGTGCGATACGGGAGTTGAAGAGCCGCCACCCCGACGTGCAGACCACGCTGGGCCTGTCCAACATCTCCTTCGGGCTGAACCCGGCCGCCCGTATCGTGCTGAACTCCGTCTTCCTGGACGAGTGCGTCAAGGCGGGCCTGGACTCCGCGATCGTGCACGCCAGCAAGATCCTGCCGATCGCGCGGCTGGAGGAGGAGCACGTACGGGTCGCGCTGGATCTCATCCACGACCGGCGCAGTGAGGGCTACGACCCGCTGCAGCGGTTCCTCGAACTCTTCGAGGGCGTCGACACCAAGTCGATGAAGGCGGGCAAGGCCGAGGAACTGCTCGCCCTCCCGCTGGAGGAGCGGCTGCAGCGGCGGATCATCGACGGGGAGAAGAACGGCCTGGAGGCCGACCTGGACGCGGCGCTCCAGGACCGCCCCGCCCTGGACATCGTCAACGACACCCTCCTTGAGGGCATGAAGGTGGTCGGTGAGCTGTTCGGCTCGGGCCGGATGCAGCTGCCGTTCGTGCTCCAGTCCGCCGAGGTGATGAAGAGCGCGGTGGCGCACCTGGAGCCGCACATGGAGAAGTCCGATACGGAGGGCAAGGGCACCATCGTTCTGGCGACCGTGCGCGGTGACGTGCATGACATCGGTAAGAACCTGGTGGACATCATCCTGTCCAACAACGGCTACAACGTGGTGAATCTGGGCATCAAGCAGCCGGTCTCGGCGATCCTGGAGGCGGCCGAGGAGCACCGGGCCGATGTGATCGGGATGTCCGGGCTGCTGGTGAAGTCCACGGTGATCATGAAGGAGAACCTGGAGGAGCTCAACCAGCGCAAGATGGCCGCCGACTTCCCCGTCATCCTGGGCGGCGCGGCCCTGACCCGCGCGTATGTGGAGCAGGATCTGCACGAGATCTACGAGGGCGAGGTCCGCTACGCGCGCGACGCCTTCGAGGGGCTGCGGCTGATGGACGCCCTGATCGCCGTCAAGCGCGGGGTGCCCGGAGCCACCCTCCCCGAGCTCAAGCAGCGCCGGGTCACGGCCGCCACCGTCCAGGTCGAGGAGCGCACCGGGCAGGCCCCCGCCCGCTCCGACGTCGCCGTCGACAACCCCGTGCCCACCCCGCCGTTCTGGGGCACCCGCGTCATCAAGGGCATCCAGCTCAAGGAGTACGCCTCCTGGCTGGACGAG